>CAYHFB010000453.1:1599-3534 GCA_964355695.1 uncultured candidatus Brocadiaceae bacterium | reverse complement strand
TAAGTTAAGCCCTGTTAGCCCGCCGTTCCCCAGATACCGCTTGGGAACGGGATTACAATGTGAAGGTAGCTGTCAGGCGTTCTCGCCTGACATCATAATGACAAGCGGGTACGCTTATCCTACCTCATGCTTTGAGTCAGAAAACGAACTCTTCCGGAAAAAACGAAGCTGGCGCTTCCGGCACAGACGCATTCCCAATGCTGGAGCTTGGGAGCGAGAGAACGATACAAAACTTCTGGCAGGTGAAGGCTTTTAACCTTCAGCCGAAACACCTGAGTAGTTACCTACTGCTCATTTGGTGATGGTTGCTTCTTTTTTTCCATCAGCATCTCGATTTTTAAACTGATAAGTTCCTGCTTTGCCTTTGTTTCCCCAATCTGCGCCTTTGTCAATTCCATTGCCAAATCGGCGATCCTTTTTTCATACGGCGCCTGGACTTTCTCTAATTGTTTGCGTAATTCCTCGTTCTCCTGAGTGATTTGCCCGGCAACGCTCTGCTGTTCCTTAAACTTCTCCACCTCCTTTTCAAGGGCGGCAACCTTTGTTTTTTCGTTTGCCAGCGTCTTTTCAAGCGTATCAATCTTTTCTTGAGAAAACACACCTTCACGCCTTGTCTGATCAAATTGCTCAATCATGGATACATTGGAACGCCCGTCCCCCATATCCATTCTTACCGTAGCGCCCTCGGATAAATAACCGCTGCTTTTAAGCGGGCGTGCGGCAGCCTCGGCAGCGACGGCGTCACTCGGAACGGAAGGCGCCGGGGCGCTAACCGGTTTATCGGGCTTACTTTGCCTCCATTGGATTAATGACTCACATCCTGCCGTCACAAAAACAATCATGCACAGAAAACTCCATATTGTCATTTTGTTCATACTGCCGTTCCTTCCTGAGATGTACTCTTGTATAAACCTGCTACAGAAAAAGCAGATTCGACCGGAAACGTGTTTAATAATTAAACCCTTTACGTTCCAAAGCCATAACCGTTCACCTGGCATACATAACCGCGAATAAAATCCCCCGTTCCCCCTATAAGTAAAGGAGATTTCCAAAAATTCTTCCTTACCAATAGTAACGCGCGGCATCTTTTCACGCCATATTGAATGTTGGACGAACCTGCCAAAATGCAAAACAAAGGTAATTGTTATGATAAACTAGCAAATTCAATACCATTTCAAGGAAAGCCATTAAGCCGACGATAAGGCATTGAGTCTTGCCTTGAACAACTGTGTTATTTGCATGACATTGCTGCCGGAGATGATTGCAGAACAGACGGCTACCCGCCTTCCCCCCGCCGACAACGTTTGGTCGAGATTTTCAAGGGTGATGCCGCCGATTGCAACAAAGGGTATCGATATCTCCCTTTGCATCTGTTTCAAATACGCAAGGCCAACCGGCGGTTCATAAGCCTTTGTAGCCGTTGGAAACAAGGGGCCTGCGCCGATGTAGTCCGCGCCTTCCTGCTGCGCCGCCAGCGCCTGCCTGATGTCGTGGGTAGACACCCCCAGTATCTTGTTGAACCCGATAATGTTACGCGCGGCGCGCACCGTTATGTCCGATTGCCCGACGTGCAATCCATCCGCATCTACTTTCCGGGCTATTTCGGCGCGATCATTAACAATAAAAAGGGTGTTTGACCGTGCGGTTATTTTTCTGAATTCCACTGCCAGCGAGTGAAACGCCTCGTCGGGCATATCCTTTTCCCGCAGTTGTACGGCATCGGCGCCGCCGCTGATAACGTCCCTCAAGGTTTCCAGTACTGGCTTACGGCAGAGACGGGAACTGATGATGACGTATAATCTTACGCTTAAAATCCTTCCGGGCGCATCGCGATTCTTGCTGTCTATCGGTTTTGGGCTCATTGATATTTCATTGACACTCACTCATTGTTTGATATAATTTACCCAATTAATGCTTTACCTTCCAGCATGTGTT
>CAYHFB010000453.1:0-1499 GCA_964355695.1 uncultured candidatus Brocadiaceae bacterium | reverse complement strand
CTCCGGTAAATATTCTTATGCTATTGTAGTTTTTATAAAAAGTAAAAACAAGGTTTTTACGTATTCGGTTTTTTTACCTTTATCAAAAAGGCTTTGATCAAAGAACATGTCTGAAATAAAGGAACATTGTGGATTGTTTGGCGTCTTTGGATGCGAAGATGCCGTTGAGCGGGTTTATTACGGTCTCTATTCCTTACAGCATCGTGGAGAAGAGAGCGCCGGCATTGCCACAACGGACGGCAAGGACATCGTTTGCTTTAAGGGAATGGGGCTGGTAACCGATGCCATAAAAAAAGAGGCGCTTAAACCTTGGAAAAACACCGCGGCAATAGGCCACGTCCGGTATTCAACCATCGGTTCCAGCAACATCGGCAACGCGCAGCCGCTGGTTGTGGATTATTATAAAGGAAAGGTTGCCGTTGCCCATAACGGGCAATTGACTAACGCCAAACGGATGCGCGAAGAGTTTGAGGCAAACGGGTCGATATTTCATACCACTTCAGACACGGAGGTCATCCTTCATATTATGGCGCGGCCTCTTAACATGATGCAGGAAAGCCTTGCACCCGTACTGAGCCAATTGAAGGGATCGTTTTCTCTCTTGTTTTTAACACCGAACGGCATGGTGGGCGTGCGTGACCCGCATGGCTTCAGGCCACTCGCTATAGGAAAACTGAACAGTGGCTACGTGATGGCGTCGGAAACCTGCGCGCTGGATCAGGTTGGCGCCGAGTACATCCGGGACGTCAACCCCGGCGAGGCCGTTTACATAAGCAAGGACGGCCTCAGAAGCGAATACTTTTGCCCTCAAAAACAAATCAAACCCGCCTACTGTATTTTCGAACTGGTATACTTCTCCAGGCCGGACAGCCAGATATACGGGGAAAGCGTACACATGTTTCGCAAGAGGCTGGGGGCGGCGCTTGCTGCGGAGTCGCCCGTCGATGCCGACGTCGTTATATCCGTCCCGGAAGGGGGAAACTCTGCGGCAATCGGCTATTCACACGCGTCTGGAATACCCTTCGACCGAGGATTCATTCGCAACCACTACGTTGGAAGAACCTTTATCCTGCCGGAACATGCCAAGCGCCATCGGATCGTAGAGTTGAAATTGAATCCTTTAAAAGAAACCGTCAAAGATAAACGCGTCGTTGTCATTGATGATTCCATCGTGAGAGGAACAACGTCGAAATCACGATTCGGGCTGTTGAGAAAGGCTGGCGCAAAGGAGATCCACGTAAAAATCAGTTGCCCTCCCCATCGGTATCCGTGTTACTATGGAATAGATTTTCAACAAAAGGGAGAGCTGATCGCCTCAACCCGTTCACTTGAAGAAATTCGGCAGTTTTTAGGCGTGGACACCCTGAACTATCTCAGCGTGGAGGGAATGATGAACTGCGCAACACAGCCGCAACCTCACTTCTGCAATGCCTGCTTTACCAACAATTACCCAACCCCAATAGAGGAAGACACCAAAAAACTTACCGATAGAAAATAAG
>CAYHFB010000452.1:0-3563 GCA_964355695.1 uncultured candidatus Brocadiaceae bacterium | reverse complement strand
ACTCCATTTCCTTGATTCGTTCGAGTTGTGTTTCTTAACTTAACACCTATGGGCTAAAGCCCGGGGCTGGCGTGTGTCTGCACCTCCAGCCTGTGGGCCACAGGTTTATCAATAGTATTTCCACCTTTGCCGGAGGAGTTCTTGCTCAAACAACTCTACGGCTTATCAACCTTTACATAAGTGCGGTAACGTGTTATAATCCGTTACGTTATAGCGTTCAAAACGATTTTGAACGCCTTGATTGTATTGATTTTTCCTGAAGGGGTTTTTCATGAAACGGATGGGGTATTTTGCCGGTGTGGTAGTAGCGGCGGTTTCTTTAACCGTGTATGCGTCATCGGCGGTTTTTGCCGGCGCGGATTGTTGCGCCGCAAAGCAGGCAGCAGAAGCTGAAAAGGCCGAGGCTAAGTGCCTTACCTGTGAAAAGGTCATTAACGATAAATGCAAGGCGGTTAAGGTGGAACACGAAGGAAAGACGTTTTTTTTCTGCTGCGAGTGTTGCGCCGAAAAGTTTAAGAAAGACCCCAGCGCTTGTAAGAAGGATAAGTAATCCCTAACGAAAGAGGAGGTATGCTATGGCAGTAAAGGTAGGCGATGTTGCGCCTGATTTTCAGGTAAATGACGACTCCGGCAAGTCTCGCACCCTCGCGGAATTTCATGGTAAAAAGGTTGTCCTCTATTTTTATCCAAAAGACAGTACACCCGGATGCACGAAAGAGGCTTGTAGCTTTCGCGATGGGTACCACAAATTACAGGAGGCGGGAATTGTCGTCCTGGGTGTCAGCTATGATTCGGTAGAGTCGCACCGAAAATTCAAAGAGAAGCAGAAGCTCCCCTTTATTTTGTTGAGTGACGAGAAAAAGGCCATCGCAGACGCCTATGGCGCATCGGGTGGCATTCTGGGATCGTTTGCGGCAAAACGTTATACCTATCTGATTGACGAAACGGGCAAGATTGTCCATGTCTTCGAGAAGGTAGACGTGCAAAACCACGCGGACGAGGTCTTGCAGGCATTTGCAAGGCTCTCCAATACATGACAAATATATCCTCATAAATCGTGTGCAACAAGTAGAGAGCATTCCCCATTTTTTGTAAAATGTTGTTTTGTAGCTCAAGCCTTCAGGTTTGATGGTTGTTGCGACAGACACTGTCGCAGGCATTCCTTGTGTGTGGTTTTCTGCCGCGCAGTACCATGCGGGAGTCCGTCAGGGCTGAAGCCCTGAGCTACGGGATGTATCGTGTTTACAAAAAACGGGGACGGAACCCCAACAAGTATGCTGGTTACAAGGTATCGGCTTTTGGTGACCGTTCACCCCATTACGAAAAACGCCGAAATTAAAGAGTGCCTAAATGAAATTAAACGGAAAATCAGGCAATAGCGTCCCCATTCTCTTTATCCCTCTGCGGTGAACCGCTGTCATGCTGCCGTGAAAAAAGTTTTTTACGTTAGTATTCATACACCACAAGGCCACAAAGGGTTCAAAGTAGTCCAAAGCCTTTTGAGCAACCTTTGTGTCTTTATGGTTAAACATTACTGGTTCTGCTGATTTATGAGATTTGGTTATACAACCGGAAGCTGTGCCACGGCGGCGGCCAAGGCGGCGGCCATGGGCTTGTTTACCGGGAATATCCCCGATGACGTGGAGATTGACACCCCGGCCGGCGTAAAACTCCATCTCGCAATCCATGAGAAACAATTGTCCTCCGAATCGGCAAAGTGCGCGGTTCAGAAGGACGCGGGAGACGATCCGGACGTAACAAACGGGTGCTTCGTCCATGCACAGGTTGAACGAATGTCCACGCACGCCATCGAAATAGACGGCGGTGACGGCGTTGGACGGGTAACAAAGCCGGGTTTGCAAATACCCGTGGGACAGGCGGCCATTAACCCCGTGCCGAGACGTATGATTGAAGAGGCGGTGCGGGGGATTATCGGCAAAAACGCAGGGGCAAAGGTGGTCATTTCGGTTCCTACCGGAAGGGCTTTGGGGGAAAGGACATTTAATCCGAAGCTGGGCATCGTCGGCGGGATATCCATCATCGGAACCACGGGCATCGTCCGCCCTATGTCGGAAGACGCCTTTCAGACCTCGCTCCTGTGCGGACTCGACATTGCCCGTGGGATTGGTTACGAAATGGTGGCATTGGTGCCGGGCAGCTTGGGTGAACGGTCGCTTTTGGGTTTGACAAATGTGGCAAAAGAGCAGGTTGTTCAGATAAGCAACTTTGTCGGCTTTATGCTTAAAGCCACTGGTGAAAGGGGTTTTAAGAAGATAATAGTTGCCGGACACCCCGGAAAGCTGGCCAAACTACTGCGGGGCGACTTCCATACCCACAGTACCGTTTCAAAACCTGCCAACGATATCCTGATAGAAACCGTTTCACCATACATCAGAACTGCGCATCCGCCAGATGAAATCATCAGTAAATTAAAGGATTCCCCTACGGTAGAAGGTATTGTTGAACTGTTAAAAGATTCCGGATTTTTACGGGTAATGAACCATGTGGCGGAAGAAATCGAGGTTAAGGTGCGTGATTTTTTACGTGGCAATGCCGTTATTATCCCCGAGATGATTGGTATCATTTTATTTGATATGAAAGGTGCCGTAATCGGTATTTCAAATAACGCTCAAACATGGCTAAACACGACAAAAACAAAGTGATCATCGTAGGCTGTGGGCCAGGACTCAAGGCGTACATCCATCCCAAGGCAATATACAACATTAAAAAGGCCGATATCCTCGTGGGGAGCAAGCGCTTGCTCAAACTCTTTCCCCGCGTTGGTGCGGAGAAGATTGTCATTGAGAAAAATTACACCGTCCTGGTAAACAGAATTGCGGACTGGCGCGGTACAAAGCAGGTGGTTGTGCTGGTCAGCGGTGACCCATGCTTCTTCAGTTACACCAAAATGATCGTAAAGAAGGTCGGCCGCCAGGCCTGCGCCATCATCCCCGGCATTAGCAGCGTACAACTTGCCTTTGCCGCTATCGGTGAAAGCTGGGACGACGCCTGTTTTATCAGTCTGCACGGCAGGGACATAGAGTACGCGCAGCTTATCAAAAAGGTGCGGCTGTTTGACAAGGTTGGGATTTTGACCGATCAACAAAATACGCCGTCGGTGATTGCGCGGCGGTTATTGGATGGTGGCATCCGGAAGAGGAGCGTGTTCGTTTGCGAAAACCTTTCACTCCCTGACGAACGGATACTTGAGGTGAGTCTGGCCACTGCCGTCAACATAAAGGCTACCGGGGCGGCGACGGTGATTATTATAAAGAAGCTGTAGATACACGGTTGCGAAGGCCTAATGAATGTATTGGAATTTCAATCTGGTAGCGCAACCGTCTCGGTTGCGCGGATAAAAGTCGCCACGTGCCTAATTAAACGCACAGGAATTTCAAAGCCGTTGTAGGGACACGGTGCCCGTGTCCTTTTACGGGTGAACACAAATAAGTCGCCACGTGCCTAATTAAACGCACAGGAATTTCAAAGCCGTTGTAGGGGCGGGGTTTCCCCCATACGTGTTAAGTTAAGAAATCCATAATTACTTTGCACCGCTTGTTACA
>CAYHFB010000451.1:0-3588 GCA_964355695.1 uncultured candidatus Brocadiaceae bacterium | reverse complement strand
ATCATAATGCACTTCCAGGGTAGCGCTGGTACAAGGCACTTCATAATAATTAATGACATGCCCCTCAGAAACCCGCCATAACCGCCCCTTTTCGTCGTAAACGTCCTCAAGGACAATCTGCCAACTGTCCTCGTCTAAATAAAAAGTGCGGTGTGGATACAGGTGCTTCACGCCTTCTTTTACCGTCGCGTCAACTACCCAGACGCGGTGCAGCTCATAGCGCGCATATTCAGTATTAATGTGTCCGGGTTTCAGGATATCGGTATATTTCAGGGCGTCGCTGTGGAGTTTATAAGCGTTGTAGGGAATGTAGAGTTCTCTTTTCCCCAGCAGCTTCCAGTCATAATGGTCGGTAGCCCCCATAAACATATCATATTGATCTATCGTCCTCAAACCCTCTGCCCCACTGAACAAAAAATCATAAGAGACGTCTGGCAGCCGTGTAACACGGCGCTGGCCGGGCGCGTATTGCCATACGTTTCTCTGCTTCACCGTAATATCACGCGGTTCTTCCAGCAGTAGTATGACACCGGCCACGCTGGGCGGCGCCTTGAGAGATTGCATGCAACAAAAAATATTGCCATCCGGTTTCTGTGGTGAGTGTCCGGATTTGTAATAATGGAAATACCAGTCATCCTCGGTTTTTATCAACGTATAGTCGCCGGTTTTTGTTACCGCAACATGGTTAATCGTGTGCAATACCGCATCGCCTCGATATCGCAACAGGTGGTTCCAAATCGCCTCCTGCCCGCTTTTCGGGGTGGGGAAGGGTATCCCGCCGGTTACGCCGCTGACGGCATTTCCATTCTTCGTCAATTGCGCGGTCTTCGCGTTCGCAATCGTTGAGTCGTAAATACGCTGCGGTAAAGAGGCGCTTCTGCGGGTTGGATACACGTTCATCTTGAACGTCGGATACTTCTCCATAAGGGCAACCTGTCCGGGAGACAATTTGTCTTTGTAGTCGGTTGCATTGGCGCTACTGATGGTAAAGAGTATTTTATCTTCCGGGTAGGGGTCCGGATGGTGGTCTCCTTTTTTGTATCCTTTGGGGGGGGCGGTAATACCGCCCGTCCAGGGTGGGATGGTTTTATCCGCATTGCCTGCCTTTTCAGCGCCTAAAGGGGTGAGGGCAGGGACGTCTGCCGCCATTCCACCGGTTGCAAAGGCCACAAAACACATTGCCAGATTTGCCAGAACAAAACTACGGACTTTCATGATATATCCTCCCTTAAATCTATCTCGCGCAAAGCCGCAAAGGGCGCAAAGAAAAGCATAAGCAGTTAAACGTGAAAATTACAAAGCTACCGTCAATGGACGTATTTCCCTTGCTACCTGTTCGGACAAGAGATCTTCGGCAATATCCATATCATACCGGCTTTGCAAGTTCATCCAATAACGCGGGTTCTGTCCAAAATAGCGACCGAGACGCAATGCAATATCTGCGGTTACCGGACGTTTGCCGTGCACCACATGGTTGATCCTCGTAACCGGCACGCCCAAAACTTGTGCGAGCCTGCATTGTGGTATTTTTAATTCATCGAGTAATTCCATCAGGTAAAACCCTGGATGCACCGGCGTAATACGATGTGTAACCATACTTGACTCCTTAATATTCGTGGTGAACTGTTACGTTTTTTAAATGTCCCGTAGGGACAAAATATTGGTAGAAATTAAGGACATCCAAACATAAATGCCGTAGGCATGATATATTCTGTCAATATTTCGTTCCTACGGAACTGGTACGGATTCTTTGTTTATCTTCTACCAATATTCTGTTCCTAACGGAACACGGTGGATTCGGTTGCGGCGTAGCCGCGCCAGGTTCTTCGTGGTGACACAGCCGTCGTTACCGGACGCGGTTTACATCGTTGGGGGATGCATAACCATACGCACCCAACCCCTGATCCCCAATCCCCCAATCAGGTAGGCAGTGCCTACCCTACACGGCTGTCTCGCGCAAAGCCGCAAAGGGCGCAAAGAAAAGCACAAGCATAGTGTATTGTCCATCCTTTCTTTGCGTCTTTGCGCCTTTGCGCGAAAATTGGTTTTGATTAAATTAAAAAAAGTACTTCACGTTCATCGTAACAAAATCCCGGTCGTGTATCTGATTGAGGCCGCCCGCTCCAAAGTAACCCGTGTAATCCACATCTGCCTGCCATCTCTCTAAAAATGACCCGCCCAAACCAACGGAAATCGCCTTACGCCCTTCGATAAAATTGCCGCCGGGGCCGGGAGAAATGCCGAACACGTCATGTGAAAACGCCAGCTTCGGAGATAGTTTAACCGCCCCGACGGCGTTCGGATAATCCAGCTTCGTTAACATCCGGTATCCCGATGAAAAAGCATCCGCCGTGGAGGTCTCCGGGCCGTCATATTTCAAGGAACCCCTGCCTTCCAGATCATAAACGTGGGTAAGCCCCGACTCCCCCATCACCAAAATACTGGCCGCCCCAAATGGATTATTGGGGCCGAAGAGCTTGCTTGCCGTTATCTGCACCTGGTCAACTTTCCGGGTTTTAAAGCCCTGAATCTCGTCGGAAAAGGTATATGCCGTGCCGGCAATGTCGTTTAAAGGCGTAAATCCGGCCAAAAGCAGTTCCGTATCGTCAATCTGGAGTGGCATATTGGGACGAAATGAATATTCACCCTGCAATGCTATGCCGCTCTCCCTGAGCATCGTGCTAAAACTCACGCCAACCACGTGGATATCTTCCGGATATTCAACGATGTATCGCATACTCCCCGGATAATCACCGTTGAGCGCCCCGTCTTGTGTGCCGGTTTTAACGCTGATTACGGGCATACGGCTGTGATAGTTAATGTAGAATAAACCAAATTCCGTCTCGTTCAGAGAAGGCGCAGAGGCATGGAGGGCGAAGCCGAACTGTCCGGCGTCCCTCGTAGTGCGGTTATCCCGTGGAATCCCTGCGCCGGGCAAACCTTCAGGGCCAAGCCAAAGCATTTCTCCGCCATTGCCAATAAAGTCAAATGTGCTGAAGTAGGTGCCGGGCGGGTCTATTTCGGTGTTTTCATAGACAATTTGGTAAAACCCTTCCAGGCTCATATTCTCAAGGATGCCGAAGGAGGCTGAAACCATGGGAACGGGGATGAGCGCATCACGCAGTTCCGCCCCCGGAGAGCGAAGTTTCGTAACGTCTACAGGGTTGATAATATTCACGCCATTTTGAATAAACGCGCTTTCGCCCCAGCTTAATACCTGGTTGCCCAAACGCACATTGAGGGGGTGATCATCAACGTGGAAATTGCCGTTGATATAGGCGTCAAGGATATCCACGTCCGCGCCTACCTGTGCCTTCGCGTCGCCCGATAATTCATCCTTGTTCGCATTCACGGCGTCATAGAAATAATTCATCCTCCCGAAAAAGCTGAAGTTCCGGTAGTTCAGGTCAAGTTCGTGGGTAACCCTGGAAAGCTGCGATATGACGCCCCGGTCGTAATTGAGGTCGCCGTCATCGCCGTTTACGTGGGAGGCATTTCCGCCATTATAAGCGCCGACGAGGTCTTCGTCACGTTTTTCAACGCGCCAGGCGGCGCCCGTTGAGACCGTGGTATCAAAGCTCCCGGAAA
>CAYHFB010000450.1:0-3596 GCA_964355695.1 uncultured candidatus Brocadiaceae bacterium | reverse complement strand
TTCAAGCCTTTTCTTTGGGATCTCTGCGTTCTTTGCGGTTAACCTGAGTAGTTACTATCGTTGTTTCTCTGCGTCCGCGGCGATGAATTGACTTTGCCGTATTGACATATATTTGCGTTCGTTTTTTGTTAAATGGTATTTATTTCTCTGTCTTCCCTGTGGCTAAAACGTCTAAGGCTGGAAACATGAACAAAACATTCACCAAAGGCATTACGTTGCGGTACGCGCTAGCGCTTGGGATACTGGCCGCATTGAGCGTCACCGCCTTCATCACCCTCTACGAAATCATTTCATCACAAAAGGCCAATGCCGCCATAATTAACACGAGCGGCAGCTTGCGCTGGCTCTCACAACGCGCGGCAATATGCGCCCAGTACCTTGTCCGAAGCCACAAAAGGGGCGACCGCGAGCGAATTCGACAGGAACTGCTCAGTGTAGCCTTCCGCATCGAAACCTCCTTTCGGAAATTGACCGACGTTGATTCGCATACGGGCATGGTAACGCATCTTTCACCACCAATAAGGGCGCTGTACTTTGACCGCCCCGTGTTCCTGGAAAAACAATTACATGATTACCTTGCGGAGATTCGGATGCCGTTTTGCGCTGGACGATTTTGGCATCGGCTTTTCATCCTTCAGTTATTTAAAAAACCTCCCCTTCGATTTTATAAAAATTGACGGAAGTTTTATCCGGGAGCTTTCTCGGAGTTTCACGGACCAGCATCTGGTTAAAGCCATAGTAGAAATAGCGCGTGGATTGGGAAAGAAGACAATAGCCGAGTACGTAGGTAATGAGGAGACCGTGCAACTATTGAAGCTCTATGGCGTCAATTTCGCTCAGGGATATCATATCGGCATGCCGGGACTATGGGAACCGGTTTCGGGTTCTACCGGAATAAACACAGGATAAATTTAGAATAGCCGTATGTAAAGATATAACATTATATGACGAGCACTGCGGCGGACTAAACTTGTATCCGGAAATATGCTAATGAAAAACCACACCCTAATTCCGGTAGAACCATTCCAGCGGAACTTTGCTATGCTTTCATTACGGTACCGATAGACCAAACGCCATTGATTGGCATTTACCGTTTCCCCTCTGGAATCCCTTTCGTAACCGTGGGCAAAAAGGAAGATGATTTGGTTGCGGCGTAGACACGCCAGGACGTAAGAGTGTCTTGCACCTTCAAAGGGATGGTCATAAGGACTTTAAAATGACTTTAAGGTATTCTCACCTTGCACCAAGTCATAAATTAAAGGCTGTCGCTACGCGGGAGAAGATTTTAACAGAAGAGCCAACGATGCAAAAACTATACAATTTGAGAGAGGTGAGCAATGGTTAATACCGTGAACAACTTGACTTTATTGGTCGGGGTGGCGGGATTTGAACCCACGACCTCTTGAACCCCATTCAAGCGCGCTAGCCAAGCTGCGCTACACCCCGACTTTCTATAATTATAGTGTCTTTTCATCTAGAATCAACTTAAATCTCTTTTGAAATATTTTGACATTGTTCCATTTCTCCCATATAATGAATGAGTTGCGTCTTGTTTTTTTAAAACTGCATTTTATCTCATTCTCACTTATACTTTCTGTAAAAATACATGGCCAAAGCAAAAGGCAAAAAATCATCGTTTTCTATTGTCTACATCTTCGTTTTTCTTGCCGTACTGTACGTCATCCAAACATTCTTAGCACCAAAGACCGAGGAGATATCTTATAGCCAGTTCAGGTTGTACCTTAAAAATGGCTATATATCTGACTGCATCGTAGGTCCTAACATTATACGAGGCCATTACCAAAAGTTGCCAACGGAAGGTAATAAGGAAGAAAAGATTGCTTTTGAGACGGTGTTGATACAAGACACGGAACTGGTTACTGAGCTTGAAGCACAAAAGGTGCGGTTTAAAGGCGCATTTGAGAACAATTTTCTCAAGAACTTCCTGATGTGGTGGGCGTTCCCCTTCGGTATCATGGCGCTAAGCTGGTTTTTCCTCTTTCGAAAGGTTGGCGGGGCAAACTCCCCTTTCATGTCTTTTGGAAAGGCTAAGATCAAGCTGTATACGGAGAATGGAACTCAAAAAACCACCTTTGCTGACGTCGCGGGTTGCGACGAGGCCAAAGAAGAGTTAAAGGAGATAGTCGATTTCCTTTCCTACCCGGACCGTTTCCAAAAGCTTGGTGGAAAGATACCCAAAGGCGTGCTTCTCATCGGGCCACCCGGAACGGGCAAAACACTCCTGGCCAGGGCGGTTGCCGGCGAGGCGGGAGTACCTTTCTTTGCCATCAGCGGGTCTGATTTTGTTGAGATGTTCGTCGGTATGGGCGCCGCCCGCGTGCGTGACATGTTCGAGCAGGCGAAGGAGAAAGCGCCGTGTATTGTGTTTATTGATGAAATTGACAGCGTGGGACGCCAACGAGGCTCCGGTTTAGGCGGAGGCCATGACGAACGGGAACAGACGCTCAACCAGCTTCTTGCGGAAATGGACGGCTTCAGTTCACAAAAAGGCGTTATTATTGTGGCTGCAACTAACCGACCGGACGTGCTGGACAGTGCGCTGTTGCGTCCCGGACGTTTTGACCGCCAGATTACCGTAGACAGGCCTGATATCGCCGGACGTGAAGCAATTCTGGCTGTTCACGCAAAGGGCGTGAAAATATCGGCTGACGTGAGTTTGAAGGTTATTGCAAAGCGCACTCCAGGCTTTTCCGGGGCAGATTTGGCGAACGTTATCAATGAAGCCGCGCTTCTGGCCGCCCGATATAACAAAAATTTCGTCGGCATGGAAGAGTTGGAATCCTCTATCGACAGGGTGCTTGCGGGTCCTGAACGAAAAAGCAGGATCATGAGCGACATTGAGAAAAGAACCGTTGCGCTACACGAATCTGGCCACACCATGATCGCCGCATTGCTTCCCAATACGGACCCCGTTCACAAGGTGTCCATTATCCCGCGTGGAACGGCCGCTTTGGGCTATACCATGCAGTTGCCGATGGAGGATAAGTACCTGACGACCGAGGCGGAAATCTTTGATATGCTGTGCGTATTGCTTGGCGGGCGCGCCGCGGAGGAGTTAATTTTAAATGAAATTTCCACGGGCGCACAGAATGACCTGGAGAAGGTCTCGAAGCTCGCGAGGAATTACGTGTGCCGATTCGGTATGAGCAAGAAGCTTGGGCCTCAGACCTTTGGCAGGCAATCGGGAAATATATTCCTGGGGCACGACCTCGTACAGGAAAAGGAATATAGCGATAAGACCGCCGTGATTATTGACGAGGAAGTAACTCTCATTATCAAGAACTGTTACGAGAAGACCAAAAAGCTGCTGGTCAGCAATCAAGGAAAGCTGGAACTGCTGGCGAAAAAGCTCGAAGAAGAAGAAATTCTGGAAGGCGACGAAATCCTTACGTTGTTGCAAATCGAGAAGAAACGTTCAAGGGCTTGCAGAGAGAGTGATATCGTCCCCGTGGTAGAACCCGGGAAAAACCTGCAAATATAAAGGATTCATTTTTTGTTTCCTCACTCAGAGCCACAAAGGTCCTGGCGCGGCCTCTGGCCGCAACCAAATTCGAAATACGAATATCGAAATACGA
>CAYHFB010000449.1:0-3602 GCA_964355695.1 uncultured candidatus Brocadiaceae bacterium | reverse complement strand
ATGGCATAGGATATTGAAGAACGCTTTATAGCTTTTACCATCCAAATTATTTGTACAGGGGAAGAAAACCTCATAATTCGAAATCCCTTGTTCGATATTCGTAATTCAATGTACATTATATGCCCGTTCGAAGTATAGCACCACCAGAGGAAAGGCTGAAGCCTTGCCCTACATCTGAAAATCAGGAAGGAAGTATGAACAAAATCTTCACAAAAGGAATTACGTTACGATACGCATTGGCACTCGGGATATTGGCCGCGCTGAGCATTACCGCCTTCCTCACCCTCTATAAGATCATCTCCTCGCAAAAGGCCAATGCCGCCACCATTAATACGAGTGGCAGCTTGCGCTGGCTCTCGCAACGCGCGGCGATATATGCCCAGGACCTTGTCCGTAGCCACAAACGGGGGGATCGTGAAGTAATTCGGCAGGAACTGCTCCGTGTGGCCAATCGTATCGAAGTCTCCTTCGAAAGATTGACGTCCGGTGATTCCAAAACAGGCATAGCACATCAACTTTCACCGCAAATAAGGGCATTGTACTTTGACCAGCCACTGCTCCTGGAAAAACAATTGCGTGACTACCTAACGGAGATTAAGGCGCTGGTAGATTGCCCGGATGGCAAGCTAAACCGTGGCAATCCCCACTTGCGCTATGTCCTTACCGCATCCAAAACAACGCTGATTGATTCTCTGGACGTCCTTGTGAAGCAATATCAATGGGAAAGCGAGCATAAGAGCAACCGGCTGCAGGGTTTTGAAATAGGGGTAATGAGCCTCACCCTGTTTACCCTGGCGATGGAGGTGGTCTTTATCTTCAGGCCGATGGTTCGGCGTATCAGGCAAGACGCTGCAAAAACGATACAGGAAGGCGAAGACCGGTTTCGGATGCTGGTGGAGTCAAGCCGGGACGGTATTTTTGCTTACGACAAGGACATTCATTGCACCGTATGGAACAAGGCCATGGAACAAATATCCGGCGTCCCCAGAGAGACCCTGCTGGGAAAAAACGCGTTATCGGTATTTCCCTTTTTGGAAAGTATTGGAGAAGGCGACAGCCTGAGAAACACCACGAAAGACAAGGCAACGATCCGTTCCGGGATACGGTACGACTTTCACCAAACGGGCAAGAATGGATTTTTTGACAGCGCGCACTTTCCCCTTTTAGATACCAACAGCGCTGTTGTTGGCGGCATGGGCATTATCAGGGATGTTACCGGGCGCGTCCTCAACGAACGCCGGTGGAACGCGCAACATGCGGTGACGCGCGCCCTGGCAGAATCGGCCTCCATTGTGAATGCCTCACAAAAAATCCTCCAGGCTATCTGTGACGCCCTTGAATGGGACGTTGGAGGCCTCTGGCTGGTAAACCCAAAAAGAACCAGTTCGTTGTATTGTGTGGATATCTATCACCCCCCTCAACGGGAGGTTGGGGAATTCAAGGCGGCTAGCAAGCAGGCTTGTTTTCACCGTGGCATTGGATTGCCCGGCTACGTCCTGGCCACAGGCCAGCCCCATTGGATTTCCGACGTGACCTGCGACCCCAATTTCCCGCGGGCGTCTGTCGCCCTGAGAGAAGGGCTGCACGCGGCGTTTGGATTTCCCGTCATAAACAATAATGAAACTATCGGGGTAATGGAATTCTTCAGCCATAGTATCCAGCAACCTGATGAAGAATTACTCAGTATGATGGGTGTCATCGGCATCCAGATAGGCCAGTTCCTGATGCGAAAGCAAGCGGAGGCGCAACTCGTCAAGCTGTCCCATGCCGTAGAGCAAAGCTCCTGTTCGGTAATCATCGCAGACATAAAAGGCTGCATCGAATACGTCAATCCCAAGGTAACCCAAATAACGGGCTATACAAAGGAAGAACTCATCGGGAAGCGCCCCCATATCTTTAAATCGAACAAGACACCCCATGGCCAATACGAGCATTTATGGAATACCATCAAATCAGGCAGTGAATGGCGCGGGGAGTTCCTCAACAAGAAAAAGTCGGGGGAACTTTATTGGGAGTACGCCTCTATTTCACCCGTTAAAAACCCGGAAGGTGATATTACCCATTTTATCGCCGTTAAAGAGGATATTACCGAACGGAAACAGTTTGTAGACCGCCTTGAGTTTCTTGCGGACCACGACCCGCTTACCAACCTCTTCAACCGCCGCCGTTTCCAGAAGGAGTTGGACTGGTTTCTCGGCCAATCACGCCGCTACAGCAGCTACGGGGCGATATTGCTCATGGATCTTGACCATTTTAAATACGTGAACGATACCATGGGACATCAAATGGGCGACGAACTCCTGGTAAATTTGTCAAAACTGCTGAAAGAACGGCTTCGTGAAACCGACGTCATCTGCAGGCTGGGCGGCGATGAATTTGCCGTCATTCTCCCCAATACCATTACCGGTCAGGCAGAGGCGATTGCAAAACAGATACTCGATTTGGTCCAAAACTATAACCGTGCTGATGATGGACATTCACCAAGCGTCACGACCAGTATCGGCATAGCGATATTTCCCGACCACGGTGATACACAGGAAACGCTGCTTTCCTGCGCCGACCTTGCTATGTACCAGGCAAAAGAATCCGGACGGAACCGTATGTGCGTCTTTTCATCCAATCAGAAGACCACGCTTGAGTCCCGCATAACCTGGGAAAAACGCATTCGCGACGCCCTTAAGCATGACCGCTTTATCCTGCACGTACAGCCAATCCTTAACCTAAAGCTAAATCGCATTGTTGCTTATGAGGCATTGTTGCGTATGGAGGGTGAAAACGGTGAAATCCTCTTTCCCGCGGATTTTCTCGGTGTGGCAGAACGCTTCGGCCTTATCCAGGAAATAGACCGGTGGGTCATACGCCGCGCCATACGTTTCATTTCTGAACACCAATTGGACAAGAAAGGACTATCTCTGGAAGTAAATCTCTCCGGTTTGTCCTTCAACGACGCGGAATTATTGAAAATAATCCGGCATGAGCTTACCGTGTCACGCATCAATCCCAAAAGCCTGGGTATTGAAATAACGGAAACCTCCGCTATTGGAAACATGACAGACGCAAGCAATTTCATAGATTCCCTGCAGGCGCTTGGCTGCCGTTTCTCACTTGACGATTTCGGCGTCGGCTTTTCATCGTTTACGTATCTCAAGAATTTGTCCATCGATTTTCTCAAGATAGACGGAAGCTTTATCCAATATCTTCCACAAAATCCCATGGACCAACACCTGGTTAGGGCAATCGTAGAGATCGCGCACGGATTTGGCAAACAGACCATCGCCGAGTACGTGGGTGATGAGGAAACCGTGAAATTATTGAAGGATTATGGCGTTGATTATGCACAGGGCTATCATGTCGGCAGGCCTGGGCCGTGGAGCGCCATTTTGGAGGAGATTATAGCAACGTAAAAATTACAGAGAATAACGAATATAGAACAAGGAATAACGAATGCAGAAGGACATGAAATATCTCCTCACTAACCGCCAATGAACGCTGGCGGGTTCAGGTTTCAAGCCTGAACCAATTATGCCCGGCAGTAAGTTTGCATTTGACAAGGCTGGCGGATTAGCAATATAATTTACTCTTTGCATTTTTTAGCACAACCG
>CAYHFB010000448.1:0-3606 GCA_964355695.1 uncultured candidatus Brocadiaceae bacterium | reverse complement strand
GAAAAGATTGGAAGTGATTATTAAGGATTGTACAGAGAAGGGGTATCGACATACGACAGCATACATTGAGAATGCGAAGCCCGACCTATTTACGGCAATAGAAAACAGACTCACAGGCAAGACAACGAGTAAAGTTGAGAGGGTAATGCGAACGGTGAACATGAGGGTTAATGTGGGCAAATGGAGTACTGCTGGGGCACTGAACGTTACCAAAGTACGGCTTGCCTATTACTACAACGACCTCAATGCGTGACATCTATGATTTGGAGGGATTTGTCAGGTCTCCACTTGACAACGCTACCAATGAATTGCCGGTTTATTATCAAATCTCCCGCCTGGGAAAGGTGTCAGTCCTCGCATGTAAGCATCGACGGCCTGACTCTATTTTGCTCTATTCTTAATTTATGCCAAGGGAACCAGGAATTGAGTTTGACGGAGCGGTATATCATGTAATGAGCCGTGGTCACCGACAGGAAGGGATTTACCGGGATGATACAGACCGTGTGCTGTTCCCTGAAACCTTAACGAAAGTCTGTGCAAGAACCGGTTGGATAGTTCATGCTTACGTACTCATGGATAACCATTATCATCAGATACTTCAGAGAGCGCTTTCTTTTCTCATAAATGCTGCTTCATTATTTCCACTCGTTTCTCCGGTAGATACCTTTTTCTCCCAATTGCTTCTTCCATTTCCCCCTCCTTTGAAATTATTTAAGTATCGCTTATTTCAATAAGATAAATTCCATTTCCGTCTGAAGCAAAACAGTTCGATGTTCGCAATTCATGATGCCGTTGCAGATGCTTGAGACACTGGTATGACAAGGGTTCCCGCTTGTCATAGAAAAACTCCTTTTCCCTGGGAATTTCGCAGCATCCTCATCCCCTTCCCGCTTTTCTGTTGTTTTCCGGCCTCGTTTTATGCTATATTCGTCCTTCGCGGATAACGGTTCCGGCGATGTTATTCTGCCGGTAATACCCCAAAAACAGCGTCTTTATACGGCAAAAGGGTGACGATGAAACAACAAAAACCCCACAAAGAGAACAGAAAACATCCCCGGACGAGCAAGCGTATCCAATTTAAACTGAAGACGCATGATTCTGATATTGTTGCGGAAACAACGGATTTGAGTTGCATCGGAGTCTGCTGCCAGGTCAATAAGCCCCTTTCGTTTATGTCGCATCTGATGATATCGTTTGCGTTGGCGGACGATGAAGAGGGGGAGGGCGCAAACCAGGTAGAATGCGGCGGGGTAGTGGTCCGGGTTGAGAAGGACGCCATAAAGGCGCATCATCATGTATACAACGTTGCTATTTTTTTCCATGAGATAGAAGAATCCGAGAAGGCGAAGATTGCAAAATTCCTTGCCCGGCATGGAAGTTATTAATAAAAATGTTTATTTGTTGAAAGGGATGAAAGGTGTGGGACTATTCTGAAAAGGTTAAGGACCATTTTTTCAGTCCGAGAAACGTCGGCGATATAGAGAATCCTGATGCCGTGGGCGAGGTAGGCAGTTTGGCCTGCGGCGATGCGTTAAAGCTGATGCTGAAGCTTGATGCATCGAAGCGGATTGTGGATGCAAAGTTCAAGACGTTCGGCTGCGGAAGCGCAATTGCCTCGGCAAGCGCTTTAACGGAAATGGTGATGGGAAAGACGCTGGACGAGGCTGCCACGATTACCGACAACGACATCGCGGACTACCTCGACGGCCTGCCCGAACAAAAGATGCACTGCTCCGTATTGGGGCGCGAGGCCCTCGAAGCGGCCATCGCCAACTACAAAGGGGTTAAGATAGAAAAGCCCGTTGACGAAGGCGTTATTATCTGCAAGTGTTTCGGGGTGACGGATAACAAGATCGCCCACGAGGTCAGAGAACACAAATTAACGACTGTCGAACAGGTCACCAACTTTTGCAAGGCCGGGGGCGGCTGCCGTTCCTGCCATCCGCAGATACAGGCAATCATTGATGAGGTGTGGCATAAAGAAAAGGAAAAGGCGCTGATCGGCAGGGGCGCTGTGCCTGTTAAAAAATTGACGAACATACAAAAAATTACGATGACGCAGGAAACTATCGAACGGGTTATTCGGCCTATCCTTCAGGCCGACGGCGGCGATATCGAATTGATCGACGTTGACGGCGACCGGGTAATGGTATCCTTCCGGGGAAGCTGCGCGGCTTGTTCCGGTTCGAAGGTCACCTTAAAATCCACGGTAGAGGCAAAGCTGAGGGAGCTTGTCGCCGATTCACTGATCGTTGAGGAGATAACCGCATGAAGGTAGTATACGCAGACAACAACGCCTCCACCAGGGTGGCGCCGGAAGTGACGGAGGCGATGATGCCCTATTTTGGAGAATATTACGGTAATCCCTCCAGTATGCACTCCTTTGGCGGGCAGGTGGCTAAAAAGCTTGACGTTGCAAGACAGCAGGTGGCGGACATCCTCGGTGCCGACCCTTCCGAGATCGTATTCACAAGCAGCGGCACGGAAAGTGATAACGCGGCCATTTGGGGGGCGCTCAGGGCGCACCCGCACAAGAAGCATGTCGTTACCTCGCGGGTGGAACATCCCGCCGTTTACAACCTGTGCAAGTACCTTGCGCAAAACGGTTATCACGTGACGGAACTGGGCGTGGACAGCCAGGGGGCTCTCAACCTCCGTGAGTTGTCCGATGCCGTACGGGAAGACACAGCGATCGTTTCAATAATGTACGCAAACAACGAAACCGGGGTAATTTTCCCCATTGAGGAGATCGGGGCCATTGTTAAAGAGAAAGGATCCATCCTGCATACGGACGCCGTTCAGGCCGTAGGCAAGCTACCCCTGAACCTGGCCAAAAGCACGATAGACCTGCTTACCATTTCCGGACACAAGCTCCATGCACCGAAAGGGGTTGGAGCGCTTTTTATCAGAAAAGGAACGGCGTGTACCCCCTTTATTATCGGGGGACACCAGGAAAAGAACCGGCGCGGAGGCACGGAAAATGTCCCCTCCATCATCGGCCTCGGCAAGGCGTGTGAGATGGCAAAGAAATACCTGCCAGACGAGCATACGTTCGTGAAACAGGCGAGGGACAAGCTGGAATCTGAAATCATGAAGAGGACACCCGACGCCAGGGTAAACGGAAGCCAAATCAATCGTCTCCCCAACACGACCAATATCAGCTTCGAATTTGTAGAAGGCGAAGCGATCCTGCTGCTCATGAACGAAAAGGGCATTTGCGCGTCATCCGGCTCTGCCTGCACCTCCGGCTCGCTGGAGCCGTCCCACGTGTTGCGCGCCATGGGCGTACCCTTCACCGCGGTGCATGGTTCGATACGGCTCAGCCTCAGCCGCTATAACACGATGGAAGAGGTGGATTACATCATTGAGCAGATACCGCCTATTATCAAAAGATTAAGGGAGATTTCTCCTTATGGCAGGAAGTAGCGGCATTGGGCGGCGGCAATGAAGAAAAATCCTCCGTAGCTCAATTTACGAGTTACGATTAAAATCGGAAACGGGGCGAGGCTTTAATCGTCAACCCAAAGCCGCGGCTCCAACGGAGCGGCAATCGTAAATCCCAAATCGTAAATCGTACTTCGTAAATCGTTAAGTTTTTTCCAGCAA
>CAYHFB010000447.1:0-3609 GCA_964355695.1 uncultured candidatus Brocadiaceae bacterium | reverse complement strand
CTTCCCATACTCATTGGGTTTGCCATGATGTACACACAAAACAGCGCCTATCTCACGCGGCGACTCCTCGACACCTTAACGGTTATTGCGGAGGCTCATGAGGGGCAGGTGTATCAGTTCCTGGAGATGTCCAAACGGCGCGCAGAGGATTTTTCCAGCGACGGTTTTATAAAAAAGCAGTTGCAAAAGATAAACCTTGGAAATCAGTATGCGGCAAAGGCGCTCAACAAACACCTCATCCAAAACAAGATCGTTCTCGACGAGGCCATCAACATCATCCATATCATCTCTATGGACGGACGTATTGTCGCCTCGACTGACAATGAGGATATAGGTAAAGACGTGTCCGGCAAGGCCTATTTTATAAAAGGAAGGGATTCCGTAACGGCAGTGGAATGCCGCGAAGGGATCAGGGAATCCGCTGAAATTGCTGTCGCTGCGCCCATTTTTGACAAAAACATTGGCAAGCCTATTGGGGTAATCGTTAACTTTATCAATTTTAGCGAGGTGCGCAAGCTTTTACAGGGAAAATTCAACAAGGAACTTGGGGCTATTTCCTGGAACAGGGGGCGGGGGAAGGATGCCTGGCAGACCATGGATATATATCTCGTCAATAAAGATAAAAGCATGATTACCGAATCCACATTCATCAAGGATGCCGTCCTGAAACAAAAGGTTGATACGCTTCCCGTGCAGAGGGGTCTTGAGGCACAGGAAGAGGTAGCAGGGTTTTACCCGGATTACCGCGGCGTGGAGGTGGTCGGAGTGTCCATGTACATTCCATCAATGGAGTGGACGCTTTTAGTTGAAATAGACAAGGATGAGGTGCTGGCCCCCATAAGAAACGTGTTCATCAGCATAATAATTATGGCCGCTGTGGTCACCGCGATGATTGGGTTCCTCTTTGTTGCCTTCATCAAGAGGATAGTAAAACCGCTTCACAACCTTTCTCGGGCAGCAAATAGCATCGCCGCCGGCAACTTCGACATAGACATTCAGGCGCAGGGCAACGACGAAATAGGCATGCTGGGACGTTCGTTTACCTACATGGTACGCCATCTTAAAACAAGAACAACCGCCCTCGTGGAAAGCAAGGAGCGCCTTGCCGAGGCGCAGAAGATTTCCCACATAGGAAACTGGGAATGGATTATTACTGCCAATGAATTGTACCTGTCAGATGAGGCTTACCGGATTTTAGGCATACCTCCGCAGGAATCGGGCGGCACCATTGAGAAACTATTGTCCTCCGTTCACCCCGATGATAAAGACCGCATTGAAAAGTTGCTGCGCGGCGCCTTGACCGGCGTAAGACCGTTTGACGTTGACCACCGTCTGCTCATGGGAAATGGGGAGGTGCGTTTTGTCCAGGAAAAGGCGGTAGTTATACGGGGAGGGGCTGGAGATGCCCTGCGGATGGTGGGGACGGTACAGGACATCACCGAACGGCGGGCGAGGGAAGACGTGTTGCGAAAAAACGAACGCCTCCTGCAATCTGTTTTTGACAATACTACCGCACTTATCCACGTCAAGGACGTCCAGGGGCGGCATATCCTGGTTAACAAGCAGTTTGAAAAACTGTTTCACTTGCAGCTTGGTGAGGCAGTAGGTAAAACGTGCCACGATCTTCTCCCGGCTGAAGCGGCGGACGCGATTAGGGCAAACGACCAGAAGATCATCGAAACGAAAACCCCTCTGGAACTTGAGGAACACCTGGCTTTTGATGATGGCGAGCATACCTATATTTCGGTAAAACTCCCCCTCTGCGACTCCGGCGGAAACGTGTATGCCGTATGCGGTATCTCGACGGACATCACCGAGAGTAGGAAAATGTATGGACAGCTTCGCAAATTATCCCAGGCGGTTGAACAGGCCATGGTCAGTGTCATTATTACCGATACCGGTGGGAATATGGAATTTGTTAATCCAAAGTTTTTACAAATGACCGGATACTCACGGGAAGACACCATCGGGAGGAACACTCGTATCCTGAAATCGGGTAAAACGTCGCCTGAAACGTATAAGAATCTGTGGGATACGATTACTGCCGGAAATGCATGGCAGGGGGAGTTGTGCAACAAGAAGAAAAACGGGGAGTATTACTGGGAACTTGCACAGATAAGCCCCATGAAAAACGAGGAAGGCACGATAACGGGCTACCTTGCCATAAACGAGGACATATCGGACTTAAAACAAGCGCATCTGGAACAAATAGCATTAAAGGAACAACTTTACCATGCCCAAAAGCTGGAATCGGTGGGTCGGCTTGCCGGAGGCGTTGCACACGATTTCAATAACGTCCTCATGGCTATAACGGGATACGCTAATTTGATACAAATGGAAGAGGAGGATATTACAACAATACACAATTACGCCCGGAAACTGCTTGACTCATCAGACAGGGCAGTGAAAATAACGCAAGCCCTTCTTACCTTCAGCAGGAAGCAGGCAAGCCAATTAAAACCGGTAGATGTAAACGATATCGTAACCCGCGCGGAACACCTCCTGCTCAGGCTCGTAGGCGAGGATATCAAACTGGAAAAAAACCTTGCCGCAAAAAACTGCGTTGTGCAGGCTGACAGCGGGCAGATTGATCAGGTATTGATGAATCTTACGGCAAACGCCCGGGACGCCATGCCGGATGGCGGCACGCTAACGATAGAAACAACGGTTTGGGAGCCGGACGACGAATTTATCAAAAGACATGGCCTTAAGAACGACAACCCCTATGTCGTTTTATCGGTTTCCGATACGGGGATGGGTATGGATGAAGAGACAAGAAAACGCATCTTCGAACCGTTCTTTACGACCAAGGGGATCGGGAAAGGCACGGGGCTTGGGCTTGCCATTATACACGGAATAGCTCAGCAGCACGATGGGATGGTAGAAGTGCAAAGCACGCCGGGCAAAGGCACGACGTTTAAAGTATATTTGCCGCTCATACAATTGGAAATTGATGAAGTGGTTACGGCCAACGTGCCAAAACCGGTGGGCGGCACGGAGACGATACTGCTGGCAGAAGATGAGGACGACGTGAGAAACGTTGTCAGAACGATATGTGAAAAGGCCGGATATACTATTATAGAGGCAATAGACGGGGAGGACGCCATACAGAAATACAAGGAAAACCATGGTAATATCCATCTCTTTGTTTCAGACGTAATGATGCCCCGGAAGAACGGCAAGGCGGCTTACGATGAGATGCTGCTCATAGCGCCAGGTATGAAGGCAGTTTTCATGAGCGGCCATACCGAAGACATAATTAAACGCAAAATGAGTCTGGATAAAAAACTCCATTTTATTGCCAAACCCATTTCATCGGTGGAGTTTTTACAGAAAATACGGACGGCGCTGGATGAAGGAGAGATTTAAAAAACACAGGGACCGCTAATGACCGCTAATTAAAGGCAAAACAAAGCAGCGTCGGTTGGGTTGAAGAATAAAAACCAACACATTGAATATCGAATATCGAACAAGGAATAACGAATGGCGAAGGAAAATTGGTATTCACAGAAAAGGGGTAGTTTGAATGGTGAACAAGTTCTATTCCCCCCCCGCCCCATACGTGTTAAGTTAAGCAACCAGTAAATGTCACCAAACCCTTGTTTTTGC
>CAYHFB010000446.1:0-3616 GCA_964355695.1 uncultured candidatus Brocadiaceae bacterium | reverse complement strand
GAAGTTCCTTCGCCACGCGCAAGCGACCCAAAGACGTCTAATTTTTTAACATCAAACTCCTTGCAAGCTGGGGTTGCAAACCTCTTAATCTCATCCAACGTCATCAGTTTCCCCCCCCTATCAACCCACGACAGAAAATTGCATTTTCCATGAGGGAAACCACTATAGCAAAAAAGAAGATGATTGCAAGCTTTTTAAAATGCGTTCCTTTTTAATAACTCAATCATAATTTAAAATATCTGTCAACAAAAAAGGCGTTGACCGGTTAAGGTCTAACGCCTTTTTTTGTTATCTTGCATTTCAAATCACGCCTTCAGATGCTTATTGAATACCGGCAAAACTGTTTGCAGAAAATCAATGTCTTTTTGCGCATGGAGCAGACCCGGCATTCCCTTTCCTCTCCGGGGCGTCTCCAATAACGGCAGTTGTTGTAAGAAGCAGTGCGGCGATACTGGCGCCATTCTGAAGCGCCACCTTCACCACCTTTGCAGCATCAATAATACCGGCAACTACCATGTCGGTATACTTTTCTCCATAAGCATCGTAGCCGAAGTTACCCGTGCCTTCTTTTACCTTTTGCAGTATGACGGCGCCTTCCAGCCCCGCATTCTGAGCAATTTGCTGAATAGGCTTTTCAATGGCCGCTCTGACGATGTTTACGCCAACCTTCTCGTCACCCTTAACCTTCAAGGCATCCAACGCCTTTGAAGCCCGTATCAATGCGACACCGCCGCCCGGCAAAACGCCTTCAGCCACGGCAGCCCTTGTTGCATGCACGGCGTCCTCAACACGCGCCTTCTTCTCCTTCATCTCCGCCTCGGTTGCCGCGCCCACGTTGATGCGCGCAATCCCGCCCGATAGCTTGGCGAGCCTTTCCTGTAACTTTTCACGGTCGTAGTCGGACGTAGTCGTATCAATTTCCGACTTGATCTGTGAAATCCTTCCCTGGATTTCTTTAGAATCTCCGGCGCCTTCAACAATCGTCGTCGTATCCTTCGTAATAACAACCTTCTTCGCGGTACCAAGGTCTGTTAACTGGATTTCGGTAAGCGGTGTCCCTAAATCTTCAAATATGGCCTTTGCACGGGTAATGGCTGCGATATCACCCAGCAGAGCCTTCCGTCTGTCTCCAAAGCCCGGTGACTTAACGGCAACGCATTGCAGGGTACCGCGCAGTTTATTGACAACGAGCGTGCTCAGGGCTTCCCCTTCCACGTCCTCTGCGAGAATAAACAACGCACGGCCTGACTTCGCTATCTTTTCCAACAAAGGAACAAGTTCCTTAACGACAGACAATTTTTTCTCATAAACCAGAATGTAAGGGTTTTCAAATACCGCCTCCATCGTGTCCGGTGAGGTCATAAAGTAAGGCGATAAGTAACCCCGGTCAAATTGCATCCCTTCGACCAAATCTACCGTCGTCTTGATGCTCTTTCCCTCCTCCACGGTTATAACGCCGTCTTTACCGACCCTTTCCATGGCGTCTGCTATCTGATTGCCGATCTCCAGATCGTTGTTTGCCGCAATCGTAGCAATTTGGGAAATCTCCTTTTTCCCGGACAATTTAATGCTCATCCGGGTGAGTTCCTTTACTAATGCGTCAACCGCCTTCTCAATGCCGTGTTTAATATCCACGGGATTGGCCCCGGCGGTGATATTTTTGAGTCCTTCCTCATAAATGGCCTCAGCCAGCAACGTTGCTGTCGTCGTGCCGTCGCCTACCATATCATTTGTTTTCGAGGCGGCCTCTCTGACCATCTTTGCGCCCATATCCTCGAATGGGTCTTCAAGCTCTATCTCCTTTGCGACGGTAACGCCGTCGTTAATTACAACCGGAGAGCCAAAGCTTTTTTCAATAATAACATTGCGTCCCTTCGGACCCAAGGTAACCTTTACTGCCTGCGCCAGTTTTCTGATACCGTTCCTTATGGCTTCACTGGCATCGTGTCCATAAATAATCTTTTTTGCGGCCATTGCCACCTCCTAAAATATTACTCGATTACCGCCAGAATATCTTCTTCAGACATCAGGAGGAACTCCTCGCCATCAATCTTTACCTCAGTACCGCCATAGGGTGTAAACAATACCTTATCACCCTTTTTGACCTGGAATTTAGCGCGGTCGCCGTTCTTTAACAACTTGCCGTCGCCCAAGGCAATAATCTTGCCCTCTTTGGGTTTTTCCTTGGCCGAATCAGGCAACACGATGCCTCCCGCTGTTTTTGATTCCGCTTCAACCCTTTTTATCATGATCTTCTCACCTATTGGTTTTACATTCATAGTTCAAACTGCTCCTTTCTTTAGAAATGTGACGTTTATGGAATTCAAGGTTTGTTGTAACTGCCGGTGGTACGTTACGGGATATGAACGCTACAACCTATTTCCAATAATATTTCTCTATTACCCGTTCGACAGAATCTCGCAATATGTTGATGTTAATTGGTTTCGGGATAATGGTGTAGGCATTTGCACTGATCAAGTCTATTTGCAACCCCCTGGTTATTTCACCGGACATGAAGATACACGGGAGACTGATCCTTATTTCCTGCTTGATAATCTGAAAGGTCTCCAAGCCGCTGTAATCGGGAAGATGGACGTCCAGTATAAGCAAATCAACCTCTACCATTCTGGCAATCTTTACGGCCTCTTTACCACAGCTCGCCAAATACGTAGTATAACCTTCCGGCTCAAAAACCCTCTTCAAGCTATCACGACAGGCCTCATCATCATCCGTAATAAGAAGCGTATATTGTCCGCCTCGCGGATCTAATAATGTCATCACAGACAGCACCCCTCACCTAACAATTAGTAAAAAATGCAACAGTTTGCTTCAACGGGCGCAGAAAACGCAGAGAGATAAAGTGCCTGGGGAATTGATAGCATCATATTCCGCATACACCTCTCTTAAAATACCCCGCAATTCCAACGCTGTTTTACGGTGGGGCAGACTGCCACTAAAAGACTAATACCCACCTAGCAAATAGCAGACCACAGCATAGAGCAGTCCTGTATTAAAGCGATAAAAGCAAAACGCCCTGATACTATCGGGTAACCAATCGTTTTATAACTGGCTACATTGGCTTATGATACCAGAAGTTATAACAAAATCAACATAGAAGGTTTTTTCGTCAAACGGAGGTGACAGACCATTTGACAAAACGCTATCGCATTGTCATTTTGACATCTTTTAAGCTACCGCCGGATTATTGCTGTCACTATGGCAGGGATAGTAATCAACGGATGATGGCATAGAGAACGAATAAATTCAGACATCATGACGTTTTGGGATAATGGTTTCGACATTGATAAGCGATAGATTTCGTTGGAAAGTTATATATCGGCTGGAGCGAAACACCCCCACTCGCGCGGGGAAGACAGTAATCACACAAAGGCACGAAGGCACAAAGAACTACAAATAAAGATACATTCCGATAAATCTTTGTGCCTTCGTGCCTTTGTGTGAGAAAACAGAGGCTTTGGGCTATACTATTCAGAATTCAATCTGTGTCTGTTTTTTAAATGTCCCGTAGGGACAAAATATCGGTAGAAATAGCAAGGGAAAGCAACCATAAAGTGCCGTAGGCATGAAATATTCAAAACCCAATGGTTTTTCTACG
>CAYHFB010000445.1:0-3627 GCA_964355695.1 uncultured candidatus Brocadiaceae bacterium | reverse complement strand
GTTCGATATTCGGTTTTGTGCTTATAGCACATCCCTTAACTTAACACATAAGGGGGCAACCCTAATGGGTCGCCCTACTTCCTACTCATTAAAACAAAAGGAACCGATATGATTCATGCCATTAAAAAAGGCGCAATTACGCAACTGGCCGTTATTGTGGCTGTGGTTATTACCTCAATCAGTCCGTATACCCACGCAGAATTAAAGCAGCAACTGCCTCAGAGCCGAATAAATACGGGGAAATCGCCGTTACGGGACGAACAGGACATTGTTGCCGGGGAAATAAACGACAATGGCGACGTGATCGTTGAGGGCGTCACGATAGCCAATATCGGTTTGTCTTTAGAATACCAACGGTTGATGAAGGAAGTTGAAGGGTTAGAGCAGGATTTGAAAGCCATTCCGCTTGATAAGATGGGCAGCCGTCCCGGGAAAGGCAATGCATCGCAGGAAAAGCGGAGGCATGTGATCGTTGGGGGTACGAGTATCACCGATATCTATTTGTCTCTCGATTACCAACAATTGCTCAGGGAAGTTGAAGGCTTGGGGCAGGATTTACATGGTACCTCGCCTGAAGAAACGGAAAGCCGTCTCAATAAAAGCAAAATAGTGGAGGAAAAACGAAGGCAATTGCTGGAACTCAGGCAAGAGGCGCTCCACCTGGCCGGGGCATTCAGCAAGATCGAAATCAATACCGAACGCCTCAAGAAAGCGCACCAGTGTTTTGTCCAGGGAAAATTCCGTGAGGCCGGCGACATCCTGAAGGCGGAGGAACTGAGCAACGACCAGGAGCGCATCTTGAGTTCCATGGAGAGCAAGCGCCGGGAATTGGACGAACTCCATCAACAACTCATCGGCAATGCCAACGAATTCCTGATTAAGGCGCAGACGATGGCAACGGACGCCAGCAATCCCGATAGTATTAGGGACTCCTGCCGCTTGTATGAACAGTCCATCCGCAGCAACATGCATTTTTATACCCTGTTTGAATATGCCTATTTTCTTCAACACCATAATCAATACCCCGAAGCGGAGCGCTATTATCAGGATGCGATGAACAGGTACGAAGGGAAGTTGGACGCCCCAACACGCGCCACAATGCTCAACAATATCGCGGCCTTGCAATCCGATAAGAACGAATATGAAAACGCCCTGAAATCGTATAAGGAGCCGCTGGGGATTTATAGAGAATTAGCCCGGACGAATCCGCAGACTTACCTGCCCACCCTTGCCGGAACCATCAGCCATGTAGCCCAGGTGCAGTACCAAAAGCACGATTTTGATGACGCTGCGAAATCGTACCGAGAGGCGCTGGAGATTTACCGGGAATTAGCCAAACCGAACCCTCAGACGTATCTGCCCCACGTTGCCGTGACGATCAATCATTTAGCGCAGTTGCAATACCAAAGGAACGCCTTTGATGACGCCCTGAAGTCGCACCGGGAGGTGTTGGAGATTTACCGGGAATTAGCCCGCTCGCACCCACAGGACTACCTGGCCGACGTTGCCGGGACGCTCAACCGGCTGGCAGATTTGCAATGCCGGAAGGGCGCATGTGCGGACGCCCTGAAGTCGTATCAGGAGGCGCTGGAGATTTACCGGAAGTTAGTCCGGTCGGGCCCGCAGAACTACTTATCCGATATTGCAGCGATGCTCAACAATTTGGGCAATTTGCAGTACCAAAAGAACGAGCTTGATGATGCGCGGAAATCATACCAGGAGGCGCTGATGGCCAGAAGGAAATTAGCCCGGTTGCACCCACAGGGCGAATCATCCGGCCTCGCCGGGACACTCCACAATTTGGCGGCATTGCAATTCGATAAGGGCGAATTTGATAACGCCTTGACGTCATACCGGGAGGCGCTGGAGATTTACCGGAATTTAGCCCAATCAAACCCGCAGGACTACCTGGCTGACATTGCCGGGGCGCTCAACGCCATGGGTGAGTTGCAGTACAAAAAGGACGCATGGGAAGATGCCCGGAAGTCGTACGGGGAGGCGCTGGACATCAGAAGGGGGTTGGCACGGTCGAACCCACAAGCCTATTTACCCGACGTCGCCGTGACGCTCAACAATTTGGGCAACGTGCAATCCGATAAGGGCGAGTACGAAGACGCCTTGAAGTCATACCGGGAGTCGCTGGGGATGAGAAGGGAATTAGCCCGGTCAAATCCACAGGGATACTTATCCGTCGTCGCCACAACGCTCAAGAATTTAGGCGCTTTGCAATTCGGCAATGACGATTACGAAGACGCCCTGAAGTTGTATAATGAGGCGCTGGCGATTTACCGGAAATTGGCGACCTCTGCCCCACAGGGCAGCCTACCCGACGTAGCCGGGATACTCAACCGGTTGGGTAACGTGCAATACAAGAAGAACGCGTTCGACGACGCCTTGAAGTCGTACCGGGAGGCGTTGGAGATTTACCGGAATTTAGTCAAGTCGGACCCACAAACCTATCTGTCCTTCGTTGCCGCTACGCTCAACGATTTAGGGCTATTACGCTACAAAAATGATGCATTTGAAGAGGCCCTGAAGTTCTACAGCGAGGCGTTGGAGATTTACCGGAATTTAGCCGGGTCAAGCCCACAGGCTCACTTACCCGACGTTGCCGTAACACTCAACAATGTGGCGAACTTGCAATACAAAAAGGGGGAATTTGAGGCCACCCAGAAATCGCACCAGGAGGCGCTGGAGATTTACCGGAATCTGGCCCGGTCGAACCCGCAAACTTACCTGCCTTACGTTGCTGGCACCATCAACAATCTGGGGAATTTGCATTACAAGAAGGACGAGTTTGACGACGCCATAAAGTTGTACCATGAGGCGTTGGACGTTTACCGGGAATTAGACCAATCAAACCCGCAGAGCTACTTGCCCGATATCGCCGGGACGCTCACCAATCTAGGCAATTTGCACTATAAAAAGAACGAGTTTGACGGCGCCCTGAAGTTTTACAAGGAGGCGCTGGAGATGAGAAGGAAATTGGCCCAGTCAAACCCAAATGGCTACTTACCCGACGTTGCCGGGATGCTTAACAATTTGGGTAATCTGCAAAACAAGAGGAACAAATTTGAAGATGCCCTGAAGTCGTACAACGAGGCGTTGGCGGTTTACCGGGATTTGGCACGGTCGAATCCGCAGGCCTACCTGCCTTACGTTGCCGTGACACTCATTAATCTGAGTATTTTTTACCAGGAAGGCCAGCCGGACAAAAACGTGTCGGTCAAATATGCGGCAGAGGCGTTAAGAATCGTAACGCCATTACTTGAACAGATACCAGCCACCCAACGCTACGCACAAACCGCACGGCAAATACTTCAGAATTTTGGGGTGGATATTGAAAAGATTTTAGCGGAAGGGAAATGATCGGCGAGGCCGGGAGGAGCGGGCAATTACCGGTATTTGGCACCACCGATTTCCTGGCGCGGCCTTTGGCCGCAACCAAATACGAAATACGAATATCGAAATTATGAAACAATTCGAATATTGAATATCGAACAAGGAATTTCGAATGACAAAGGGGCGCGGCGAAAACCACGGGGAACTGCTAATGAACGCGAATGAACGCGAATGAACGCTAATGAACGCTAATAAAGGCGAACCGCGAGCGGGTTCAGGTTTGCA
>CAYHFB010000444.1:0-3629 GCA_964355695.1 uncultured candidatus Brocadiaceae bacterium | reverse complement strand
TGAACGGCAGTAGTTGCCGGCTTGAACGCTCAAAGATTGGACAGTTCCTGACAACCGCCAGGATTGCGCGGTTTATGGCGTCGTTGTTTGAGCGTCAGAGAGAACACGTGCGAATCCTGGATGCTGGCGCTGGGTCGGGGGCTTTGTTTGCGGCGTGCGTAGAGGCAATGGTTTCGGGGAGGCATCGTCCGCTTTCAATTCATGTGGTTGCATACGAGAACGAACAGAAGATATTGCCGTACTTGAAAGAAACAATGGAATGGTGCGAATCGGCCTGCCAGAAAGCCGGTATCTCTTTTCAGGGAGAAATACGGGTGGAGGACTTTATTGAGGCCGCCATAGCACAATCAGGGGGAAGCATGTTTGCCGTTCATAGGGAGCGTTTCACTCATGTGATACTCAATCCCCCTTACAAGAAAATCATCGGGGAATCGGCAACGCGCCAATTGCTTGATGCGGCGGGGTTTGAGGTGTCAAATCTTTATGCCGCGTTTGTATGGCTATCGGCTAAGTTGCTTGAGACTGGCGGCGAATTAGTGGCGATTACGCCCCGAAGTTTCTGTAATGGGCCGTACTTTCGCCGGTTTAGAATTGATCTGCTCAATATGATGGGCTTGCATCGTATTCACGTGTTCGGGGCGCGCAATAAGGCATTCGGGGACGACGAGGTACTTCAGGAAAATGTGATTTATCACATGGTTCGGGATAGACACAAACCGGAACAAATAATAGTTTCGTCATCCGAAGGTACGGACTTTGACGAATCAAGGAGCCGCTCTGTCTCATACAATCAAGTGATTTTTCCAGGCGACCGCGATGCCTTCATCCATCTTGTGCTGAACGACACAGACGACCACCTGATGGAGAAAATGGAAGCATTTACGACTTCGCTCGTCATACTTGGAGTGGACGTTTCAACAGGGAGAGTCGTGGACTTTCGCGCTCAGGAATACCTTCGCTATTTACCGGAAGAGGGGACGTCTCCGCTTGTATATCCTTGCCACTTTGTGTCTGGCTTCGTAAGTTGGCCCGCTGAATCAGGAAAAAAGCCAAACGCTATTGCAGTTTCGCCACAGACAAAGGATTTACTGTTACCGGCAGGATACTATGTCCTCACAAAGCGTTTCTCGGCAAAAGAAGAGCCGCGGCGTGTCATGGCTGCGATATACGATCCCAGCAGGGTTGAAGCTGCGCTTGTCGGGTTTGAGAACCATCTTAATTATTTCCATGCGAAGGGCAAAGGCTTATCGGCAAATTTGGCGAGAGGACTGGCTTTGTATCTAAATTCTTCGCTCTTCGATCAGTGCTTCCGTCTTTTCAGCGGACACACACAGGTCAACGCCACTGACCTTAGAAAGATGCATTATCCTTCTCACGAGCAATTGTTAAAGCTCGGCGCTAACGTAAAACATCAGATGCCCAATCAGGCAGCGATAGACGAGATGTTGGAAAAGGAATGCGGTATTAATGGCTAAAAAAAACGACACAAAGAAGGCCGAACGAAAAATCAAAGAAGCGCTGGAGATTTTGGAAACGCTTGGTTTTCCCCGGCAGCAGCAGAATGAGCGTTCAGCATTGACACGCCTTTCGTTGCTAAACCTCAAGCCTGACGATGCGTGGGAGAACGCAAGCGACCCATTAATTGGCATTACACCCATGATGGAGTTCTTTGCTGCACATTATGGTAAGCGATACGCACCAAACACCAGAGAGACGGTACGCCGTCAGACGGTTCATCAATTTATGCAGGCGGGGATGATTGTGCCTAATCCTGATAAGCCTTTGAGACCGACAAATAGCCCCAAGGCGGTCTACCAGATAGAGCCGTCCGCATTGAAGCTGCTACGGGAGTTTGGGAGGCCAGGCTGGGGTACCCATTTGCGCACGTATCTGCATGCGGTCAAAACCTTGAAGAATCTCTATGCGCAAGAACGAGATAGGTGCCGTATTCCTGTTAAGCTATCAAATGGCCGAGAAATCAGTCTTTCGCCGGGCGGACAGAATGTATTGATAAAAAAGATCATAGACGATTTTTGTCCACTTTTTACCCCAGAGGGGCGTGTATTCTACGTAGGCGACACGGAAACGAAATGGGCATATTTTGATTTTGATGCGTTTGAGGAGTTAGCTATCGAGATAGAAGAACATGGAAAGATGCCGGACGTCGTGGTGCATCACGTTGAGAAGAACTGGCTTGTTCTGATCGAAGCGGTTACCAGCCACGGCCCCGTAAATCCGAAGCGTAGGCAAGAATTGAAGAAGCTGTTTTGCCGGATCAAAAGTTGGCATAGTGTATGTGACGACTTTTCTTAATCGAAAAGCCATGATGAAGTACCTTGACGAAATTTCTTGGGAAACGGAAGTCTGGATTGCAGATGCCCCTACGCATTTGATCCACTTCAACGGCGAACGGTTTCTTGGTCCATACGAGGATTAGGTGGTTGTCGGGGTAGGGGGCAGTTTAGCACCTTACAGATTCATAACTGCGATAAAAAACAAGTTGTTTTGTTATCATACCCGGCAAACCCCCTGTAGAAGCGGCGAGTAAGACATTTTACAACGTATGTTTTTTCAGTTGGGTTGTGCGCAAAGTCTATCTTGGTATTTTGCAAAAGCACTGAAAAGATCCGTGAGGAGCGGTAAATGAATGGAAAAAGCATCTACACCATGGGCAAGCTCCAGAGGAGTGGCATGACACCGAAATATACCGCTCCGCTCATATAAATCGCCCTGGGCTTTAATTAAATCATTTTATCATTTTCTTTTTTTACCCCATCTACAAACTGATATATTGAAATGCCTGTAGCTATAGCAGCTCCGAGAATTAGTGCAATAATCAATATCCAATGTTTAAATTCTAAACTATTCATTTTAATTCTTGGTGACACCTCCGGCAATTACGTTCTTAGACCAGAGTTCACCAACTGAGTAATTTTCCAGCCATGCATCGAAATCTTTCTCAACCAATCTTGAAAATGACGATTGTCCATTCTTTCGGTTGACAACGATAACGTTTTCAACGGAAAAATTATCTATTAATGTTGGCGATTGAGTAGCAACAATCAACTGAGTCCTTTTTGAAGCGCATTGGATTAATTCAGCCAAGATGCTGATCGCTGCAGGGTGAAGGCCAAGTTCCGGTTCGTCAATAATTATTGTTGCTGGTGGTGGTTTGGGCTGCAGAAGTGCAGTTGCTAAGCAAATGAATCGGATTGAGCCATCGGAAAAATGGTATGGTTGCATTGGGTAATCTGAACGCTTTTGCCGCCAAGTCAGGCTAACTTTCTTTTTTTCACCAAACGATTCGGGCTCAAGTTCGAAATTGTCAAAAAAGGGAATGACCAGGCGTATTGCATCAATGATCTCGTTAAAAACATTGATTTTATTCTTTTTTAGTCCCAATAAATAGGGGGCGATGTTTGATCCGTCTGGACGCAAGAATTTGTTGTCTTGTATTATTTCCGCATGACGCAGACCAGCCGTTGAGCTGGTGTCATGGAAATGATATATCTGCCATGACATTATTGCCTCATAAACAGGCTTGCTGTACTTGCTGTTGCAGGTGTCACCTTTTGCTTCTTTAACCAAGAGCGAGGTACCGTCTAAGCTATTGCCAAGCGGCCACCATC
>CAYHFB010000443.1:0-3630 GCA_964355695.1 uncultured candidatus Brocadiaceae bacterium | reverse complement strand
GCCTTACCGTTTTGCATTTTGAAAAACGAGCATAAAAAACAAGAAGTTGATGGATAGTAGTACCGATTACACAGATTTTGTATTACTAAATATTTTAAAGGGAGGATTTCAAAAATCCCCATAAAATAAAGGTTGAGGTGGCTGCGTCTCTGGTTTTTTAATCTGTGTAATCAGTGAAATCGGTGGTTCCCGTAGTTCTTTCCAAAACACAACGCATTATTACGACATGCGATTGGCCATGAAAGAGGCTATTTCTTTGAAGATGGTCTTGTTTTCCACGGGGATTTCGTCAATGGTCTTGTAGGCCTGTTTTATCAGTCCGTCTGCGTAGTCTTGCGCGTATTCCATCGCATGGTATTTTTTGTATATGTCTAAAACCACTTTTATATCACTGTCTGTTGTATCTTCCCTTGTCTTTGACATGATGCGGTACAATTGCCGCTTATCGTCGGCATTTGCTACTTGTAGCACGTAAGAATAGAGGAAACTCGCCTTGCCTTCCTTGATATCGGAGCCAATCACCCCGCCGCGTCCTTTGCCCTGTGTCAAATCGATCAGGTCGTCCCGTATCTGGAACGCCGGGCCCATGGTCTTTCCCAGCGTCCATATCTTTTCAACCACCTGGTCTGAAGCGCCTGATGCAATAGCGCCGCCCACCATACCGCAGGCGAGATAGCATCCCGTTTTCAGTTCCACCATTTCCATGTATTTGTCTACGGTAAACCCTTCGGCGGCCCTTGCGTTGATGTCGAGGGCCTGCCCCTCCACCGTTTTGCCGTAGGTCAGGGTAAACACTTCTAGCAATTTCACCTTTTTTTCTATGGAGACGGGGCTTGCCAGGAGGCTTTTATAGGCACAGGCAAGGAGATAGTCCCCGGCGTTAACGGCGTTGGCTATGCCGTATTTTACCCAGACGGTAGGCTGGTCGCGCCGCATGGTGTCGCCATCTTCGATGTCGTCGTGCATAAGGAACATGTTATGCATAATCTCTACCGCAAGGGCAAAATGGATGGCATTATCAGGGTTTCCCCCCAATGCCTCGCAGGTAATGAGACAAATAGCTGGCCTCACCCGCTTTCCGCCGGTGTGCAGGTGGTGCCATATCGGGTCGCTCAGATAATCTTTTCGCCCCGGAGGAATAAGCTCCTTCAGCAGGTCGTTTATCTTTGCGCCGTAAATCTTAATAGCATCCTCTATGCCCATTTTTTCCTCTCTTAAAAATCTCCGGTAGGTCAATCGTCCCCGGCTGACGTCATAATTTTTCCTTGTTTCGCTGAATAAGGAATTTTGTTATGACAAACGGGGACGCTTGCTCTATCGCTGCCTTGAATCAGAAAAACAAATGTCGTTAATATTCCAGCTTGTTTACCCAATCGGGATATCTTATTCCTTCAATGGCGTCGTATGGTGGGGTGTAAGGTTTGACGTCAATGAGTGGAGTGCCGTCAATTACGTCCAACCCTTTTACCTTGAGTATATTTCCATTTCTTTCAACTAATTTTACCGTAGTCATACCGATAGGATTCGGCCGCCACGGACATCGGCATGCAAATATGCCTACCTCCGGCACATCTTTTTTCCCTTGTGGCCTGAGCTTCAGCACAACCTTGTCCACTTTATCCATCCAATAGAGAATGATAAGGTGGGAATACGTATCAATCCCTTCCAGTCCATCCAAGTAGCCCGTATCAATGACTATTTCGGTAATTAAATCCTGCCACCCGCCAAATCGGGGTTGTTTTACGGGGCTTTTGATGTATCCGATAGGTTTTAAGTCCATAATGCTTTGCCTCCGATGTAATCGTAGTGGTAAATTTTATTTACCTTATCAGGCAGAAAACAGCGCCGCGCCTACTCTCTGCCCTGGAACTCACCGGTTCGGGTATCCACCTTGATAGATTCACCCGTGCTGATAAACAGGGGTACTTTTACGATAAGCCCGGTTTCTAATTTTGCGGGCTTGTACACGTTTACAACGGTGTCGCCCTTCATGCCGGGGTCAGTCTCAACTATTTTCAGGACGACCGAGGTCGGCAGTTCTACGGTAAGCGCCTTGCCTTCGTAAAAGGCTATTTTTGCCTGGCTGTTTAGTACCATGTAAGGAATAGCGTCTTTGATGGCCTCTGCCGGCAGCATGACTTGCTCGTAGTTTTCTGTGTCCATAAAGCAATAGCTATCACCGTCCCGGTACAAATATTCCATGTTGCGGTGCTCGAGAAATATGTCTTCTACCTTGTCGGAGGAACGGAATCGTTTCTGAACGATGTTGCCCTGTTTCATGCTCTTCAGCTTTGCCTGCACCATGCCGCGCCAGTTTCCGGGTGTTACGTGCTGATAGTCCACCACCAAAAACAATTCTCCGTCCAGCTTAATTACCGTGCCTCTTTTTAGTTCTGTCGCGCTTAACAATTTAACTGCTCCTCAGTAAAGATTAACTTAATAACAAAGTAAAATGCATGCTATAAGAATTCCGCCATTACCGTGTCCGCAACGAACAATCCCTTTTCGGTAAGCCTTAAATGCTCGTCTTCGAAATTGACCAATCCATCTCTGGACAGATTGCCTATCTGGTCTCTGAACCGGTCGTCTATTTTATATCCGAATCTTTCGTAGAAATCGACGTTTGATATGCCTTTCCGCAGCCTTAACGACATGACAACGGTCTCTGCGGCGCTCTGTGTGTCCGGCAAGCATTCACGAAAGGCCGTTGTGTCGTTGTTTCCCAGTACTCCGTCGATATAGCTATGCACGTTTTTTTCATGAGCGGTTCTTACGCCGTTGATAAAAGAAAACGCCCCCGCTCCAACGCCCACGTAGCTCAGGTTTTTCCAATAAACGTGGTTGTGAACACATTCATATCCGCTTTTGGCAAAGTTTGAAATTTCATAATGATTATAGCCATTGTTCGTTCCGTAGGTAATGGCCGTTTTATACATTTCCAGTTCAACGGACTCGTCCAGATTGCTGACGACCTCGTTTTGTAAATCCCTGGCAAGCGGTGTATCGTCCTCGTATGTCAGGGCGTACGTTGACAAGTGTTCGGGGTTTAACCCGATTGCAATCTCAAGGTCTTTTTCCCAGTCGTTCAGTGTTTGTCCGGGACAGCCGAAGATTAAGTCAACGTTGATATTATGAAATCCTGCCTTTCTCAGCAAGGCAAAGGTGTCTTTCGCATCGTCCCCGGTATGGATGCGTCCAAGCATTTTCAGGTGTTTCTCCTGAAATGATTGCACCCCAATACTTATGCGGTTTACCAGATGCTCCTTTAACAGCCGCGCCTTAGATTGCGTCACCGTTGCGGGGTTTGCCTCAACGGTGAATTCCCGTGTATTGTCTGAAACCATGCCGTAGTGGATGGCGCTATCCAGCAACCTTTCCAGTTGAGACTCGTTCAATACCGTAGGCGTCCCGCCTCCGATATAAACGGTATGAAACAGATATCGGTCTTTTAGCGTCTCAAACTCGCGTTCAACGGCGTCGAGGTAACGGTCGATGGTGTTCGGCGCCGACACCGTCGAGTTAAAATCACAATAATTACACCTTTTTACGCAAAAGGGGACGTGTAGGTATAGAGCCTTCGGTGAAGTGTCTTTTATCATTCTCATGCTAATAGGGCGGTGGCTGCCGGTA
>CAYHFB010000442.1:0-3643 GCA_964355695.1 uncultured candidatus Brocadiaceae bacterium | reverse complement strand
AGTCCGCGGATGATGAACTCCATGTTGTTGTTTTCGATGACCTTGGCGCCCACGTCTATGTTGCTTTTTCCGACGGCGTCGTACACCATCCCGACGGTCATGTTGTAGGCCAGGAGTTTATTGGGGTCTACGTCCACCTGATATTGTTTGACAAAACCGCCTACCGCCGCAACCTCCGATACGCCTTCGACGGCATTCAATTGATAGCGGACGTACCAATCCTGGACGGAGCGGAGTTGTCCCAGGTCGTACCCTTCGCCTTCCACGGTATACCAGAAGATTTGGCCGAGTCCCGTGGCGTCGGGGCCGAGTTTTGGAGTGACGTCTTTGGGGAGCAATTCCTGGATAAAGTTTAAGCGCTCCAGCACCCGGGACCGCGCCCAGTAGAAGTCAATGTTGTCCTTGAAGATGATAAATATCATGGAAAAGCCGAAGCCGGACTGGGAGCGGATGTCTTTAACGCCGGGGACGCCAAGGAGATTGACGGTAAGCGGGTAGGTAACCTGGTCTTCCACGTCCTGCGGGCTGCGTCCCGGCCAGTCGGTAAAGACGATGCACTGGTTCTCGCCGACGTCGGGGATGACGTCCATGTTGATATTCTTTAAACCAAAAATGCCGCCGAATATCACCAGGAGATAGAAGCTGATGACGAGGAAACGGTTTTTAAGGCATAGTTCGATTAGTTTGTTTATCATTCTGTTTAGCCACTAAGACACGAAGACACAAAAGAAACTAGAGGATGATTCTTTTAATGCCGTCTTTAATGTATTTTTCGTTGAAATTAATAAGGAAGCCAAGGCGTTTCTTGGTCAATTTTAAATGACTCAATAGTTGTGCTTCCCAAACAGGATTTACTTCATCTACTGCTTTTAGTTCGCAAATGATACTATCTTCAACCAACACATCGAGCCTTAATCCTTCATCGAAGGTTATACCATCATACACAATAGGCACATCTACCTGCCTTTTATATGAAAGTCCTCTTTTTTTAAGTTCATGGCAGAAACATGTTTCGTATATCTTTTCAAGTAAGCCAGGACCTAATTCTTTATGAACACAATATGCAGCATCCACAATCTTTCTTGCTACTTCTTCCACGTTCATGGAAACCGGTTTAAATTCCATTTTTATTCCTTTGTGTCTTCGTGTCTTTGTGGCAAATAATTTATCATTCTTTAAATTCCATCGCCCCGCCGTATAACGCGCTGGCGCCGCCGGTCAACTGGCTTTGGGAGTCTATGAGGAAGTTGGCGGAGGTGACTACTTTATCTCCTTCTTCCAGGCCTTCCAGCACCGGATAGTAATCGCCTGCCTTGGAGCCGAGGGCGACTTCCTTGCCGATGTACTGTCCAGAGCTTTTTTCTATGTAGACGATTTTTCTTATGCCGGTGTCGAGCACCGCCGTTGCGGGAATGGCCAGTACCTGCGTGGCCTTTTCCAGGCGCATTCCGCACTTAGGGCAGTTGCCGGGTTTGTCGGACACTACCTCCAGATGCATGGGGCAGGCATAGACGATGCGTTTTTTCATTTCCAGACTTTTCACCTTCGTCCCAGAGTCGCCCTTGCTTTCCCATCGCCCCATTTGTCTTTTGCAATCAGGGCATTCGCCCGGCTGACCGGAGGTTGTGCAGGACATGGGACACTTGTAGACGACCTTTTGGCTTGCTCCACCGGTAGCGGCGGCTGTGGTGTCTTTTCGTATCAACGTTCCACACATGGGACACGTCTTGGGAGCAGTGGCCGGGTCCCATTCTTGCGAACAAATACACGATAGTTTTGCACCGGATGGATTCCCCATGCCTTCTTTAGAACCGGCGGGCATTGCGGGAAGTGCGTTTTTTCGGGCTACCAGCGTTTTGCCTGGGGCTTCAACGGGTATCTCCTTTTTTTCAAGATGCATACCGCACTCAGGGCAATCGCCGTCTGCCTTGGAAGTATAGCAGCCCATTGGGCAGACGTACACGGTCTCCGTCCTGGCGGAGGCGGATGCAACCTTTTCCTCTTCAGGCAAGGCTGTGTACGGGGGAACGGGTGTTTTTTCCAGCGTCATCCCACATTTTGGGCAATTTCCAGGCTCATTTCCACGGTAGCATCCCATTGGGCAGACGTATTCGTACGCAACAGCATTGGTTGGCACGGACGAGATTGTTCGTCCGTGAGCCGTCGTTTCTTGTTGGTCATCCGCATTATTTGCGGCCATCAATTCATTGCTGGCAGGCGTTATCTTAACAAAGGGGATATTGTCCTCCGGGCAGATACCCGGTCTGCTGGACGTTATCTCTGGATGCTCAGGGCAGGCGTAATCCAGGCCGCTTACGTACCGGTTATCCTCAGTCTCAAGCCCGTCAACGGGTATACGTATACGCACATTTGCGTACATAGAGGGCTTGAGTTTGTGATGTTGGTTGGGGACGTCGCAACGAATCTTTACCGAGCGAGTCTTGTCGTCCAGGTACGGCTCAATAAACGACACCTTTCCGATAAACGCCTCGCCGGGATAGGTGGACGTTGTGACTTCCACCTCCTGCCCAATCTTGACCGACGCCATTTCATACTCATAAATATTGGCCTTCATCCAGACGTTTGAAAGGTCGGCAATGGCGTACAGCATCTCGCCTTGCTGAACGTATTGGCCTTCCATGGGCTTTTTCTCAATGACGGTGCCGCTGATAGGGGCGTATATAATCGTGTGCTGCTTTACCTTCTTGTTCCTCGTTAGCGCGGCAATCTGTTTTGCCGTGACGCCCCACCAGAGTAACCTTCGCTCCGACGCCTCAACAAGCGATTTTGCGCCATTTATTACTTCTTCAAAGGAACTTTCCTTAACCTTATCAAGGGTTTCGAGCGCCAGCAGGTATTCTTCCTGCGTGGATACAAGGTCGGGGCTGTATATCCAGACCATCGATTCGCCTTTAACGACCTGCGTTCCGGTGAAATCAACGAAGAGCTTGTCAATCCTGCCCGGTATCCATGCGGAAACCATGGACTTGAGTCGTTCGTCATACTCAATCAGCCCCACCGTGTAGACTTCTTTCGTTAGCGACCGAAAGCTAACAGCGTCGGTTTTGACCTGTGCCAGCTTGCGCGCGCGCTCACCGAGTTCAACCGTTGCAACGGCGCCTTCTTCATTCATGCCAACGCCCTTTTCGTATACGGGAACCAGGTCCATGGAGCAAATCGGGCATTTGCCGGGTTTGTTCATTCGGACGGAAGGGTGCATGCCGCACGTCCAGTACCGAACCTTCTTTTCGGCTGATTCACCGGCGTTTGCAGTGGAGACAAGGTGTAATACCGTTGATAGCGACGGTTTGTCGTGAGTTCCCGTATTATTGCCGGTGAAAAGGGCAAACAGAATGGCTACCGTTGACATCACATAATGTTTATAGGGGAAAACCTTTTTTTTGATGAACATATTTTCCTCCGGAAAATTTTAAGTTTCAAGTTTGGAGTTTCAAGTTTTAAATTAGGCCTTCGGCAACTTACATTCGCGCAACCGAGACGGTTGCGCTACCGGTTTGAAATTCCTATGCGTCAAATTAGGCCTTCGGCGACTTATTGGTGTTCACACGTAAAAGGACACGGGCACCGTGTCCCTACTTTGAAATTCCTGTACGTGAACTTAACGCCCTTCGGGCGGACTCTG
>CAYHFB010000441.1:0-3655 GCA_964355695.1 uncultured candidatus Brocadiaceae bacterium | reverse complement strand
TCATTCGACATTCGTTATTCCTTGTTCGATATTCGATTTTGTGCTATAGCACACCTCTTAACTTAATACGTATGGGGGGAACCCCCGCGCTACGAGATTGTTTTGGAATTCCTATACATGAATACCGCCCCGGCGCGGTGGTCTGTTTGTAGCAATAGTACTATAAAACATCCTAAAAGCTCCGGTTTTACTAGGATATGCCGTAGATAAAGTTTTTTAAGGGAGACCGCTTGAAGGCCGTTTTTGTCCATCTATCAGGCAGTAATCGAGGTAAAACGGAAGTCTTCGATTCCAGCGAAATAACCATCGGCACGGACGTTTCAAACGTCCTGCACTTTGACCCTGAAATTGAAAAAACCACCCACGAATACCATGCTGTAATCCAGTTGCAGGGTTGTGATTATGTGCTTAAAGATAAGGGGGGCATGTTCGGCACGCTGGTAAATAACCAGTTGGTCAGCGAGATTGCGCTAAAGGACGGCGATTTAATTGAGTTTGGCGTTGGCGGACCTCGCGCGCGTTTCCGGATTAAAGCGGACGACGGCGATGTATGTAAGCCCTGGTCGCAAATATTTGAAGATTCGATTGGCATTGCAAGCTCACCGCACAGAGGGCGTATAACAACGGCAACGATGTTCCTCCGGCAGCTTTTCTGGGAAGTGGCTACCCAGACGCCCACCCACATTAAATGGGGAATCCCGGCGGCGGTATTCATCCTTTTCGGCTGTTTTATAACGTTTTTTCTTTTTCAATATATCAGATTGTCAAAAACGGTAGAAAAGGTGCAGCTTCTGGAAATAGAGAGCACGGTTGCCGAAAATATAATAAAAAAGTATAACAAAGGCGTTTGCCTCATTCAGGGCGCCTTTTATTTTATTGATGAAGAGACCGGCGAGCCTCTTATGATGATGGGGAAAGGGCAGCGCGGGATCAATGAATATACCGGCACGGGGTTTTTGGTCGGAAGCGATGGCTTGGTGCTGACCAACCGGCACATCGCCGAACCCTGGTGGGAGATAAACACGATGCCTTATATCCAGACACCGTCGCCCCTCAAGCCAAAGTTTGAACTATTCAGGGCGTTTTTCCCGGGCATTAAAGAACCATTTCCCTTAACGGTTGAGAAAATCTCGGAAGAAGTGGATATGGCATTGCTTCGCATAGATACCCGAAAAGCAGACATTCCAGCCCTGGAGTTGGATATGATGGAAAGCGGGGCGGTGGTGGGAGCGCCGATATTGCTCATGGGTTATCCTGCGGGAGTAAATGCCATCTTTGCAAAAACGGACCCTGAAATTGTGCGGCAGCTCTTTAACATGCCGTTTGAACCCCTCGTGCAAGAGCTTTCAAATTGGGGGCTGATAAGGCCCATTTCAACGCAAGGCCATTTAAGCGATATTATGCACAACAGAATTGTGTACGACGCGCAGACAACCGCAGGCGGCAGCGGGGGTCCCATCTTCAACAACAAAGGGAAGGTGATCGGGATTAATTACGGAATATTTCCGGGTTTTCGTGGCTCTAATTTCGGCGTTCCTATTAGCTATAGCAACACCCTAATCAAATCGGTAAAACAACCGGCTTCGGGTAAAAAGGATCAAAAATGAGACGGAGAAACGTATTTTTGTTATGTATACTACTATCAATCGTATTTTGTAAGGTGAGCTACGCGCACTCGGATGGTGCGCCCCTGAATTGCATGGGTAGCGGGGTTGACAGAATAAATTGGTTGTTCGCTACGCCGGGATCATATACCTGCGGCAGTCTGGGATGCCACTATCAGTACCCTGTTAACACGGGCAAAGGTAAATTTATGATGTTTGTGCTGGACACCTGTGAACCGGGGGAAACGGTTGACCTCCTTGTGTCATTCAAAAAAACGGATACGGATTTTCACGGATTCCAAGTCACGTCGCAAGACCGATATTATGGCAGCCGGCTGGTCGGCACCTTCATCAACGTGGGAGATGATGAAGACACCCAGGTAGAAGGCGGTGGACGCTACGCGACCCACACCAAAAAAGGCACACAACAGAAATTCTGGCACGTGAAGTGGAAGGCTCCTCCCGCTGATTTTCTGGTAGCCAACCCAGTGAGGTTTTATGCCATGGGGGTTGAATCGAATAACGATGACACGGCAATGGGCGATTATGTTTATACAGCAACAAGGCTTATTGTGGTAACGCCGAAAAAGGTAAAAAAAGAACAAATCCACGTTCACCGAAAGGATTAATTTCGAGAAATTAAACTGATTTATATCTGTATGATGAGACTGATTATGGACTAAACCCACCGCTAAATCGGTGGGCTATTTCCAGTAGTCCCTACGGGACAAAATGCACCATTACAATAATTTGGGAGTGATCCCTGGCAAAAGCAAAAGGTAGAACCGTTACCATTTACTTTTGGAAATGCAAAAATGCCAAGTCAAGCCCCTAACCCGTGAAAAAAGATATCCCATAAATCTGTCTGCATTTTCTTGGGTACAAAGTTGAAGTCTTTGTACGACCATACCGTTACGGTTGACTGGATAAGCCCCAGAAATGCAATGGCAGATACTTTGGGGTTTGTGGTGTTTTTTACCAGGCCTGATTTTATTGCATCTGCAAGCAGGGTCTCTATCTTCCGCAAATACTTCTGGATAAGGCGTGAAATCTTCTGGCGGATAACGATATCACCAAATTGCATAGCCCCCATAATAACGATGAAGGACGTTTGACGGCGTTCCTTTGCATACGTGAGGTGGGCAAGGAGAACGTTCTTGAGGTTTTGGATAGGGTCGTCACTTTCCATTGCCGTGTCTATCGTATTCATAAGGGTTTCATCAATATTGTCTACCAACAGGCTCAATATATCCTGCTTATTCTTAAAATGGCGGTAAATCGCCCCCTTCGTTGTACCAATACGAACCGCTATTTCACTAATAGTAACGTGTTCGATCCCCTTGGTGGAAATAATGTCCCGAATGGTATCTACTATCTGTAGCCTTCTTACCTGTGTACGTTTTCTGGTTTGCATGTTTTTCTCTCAATTTGCCATGTATCCGATAATTTACTGGCAAAAGTATATCTCTAAAACAATAATTAGTCAAGAAAATGCGTGTAGCTCTTTGCATCGGATTATATTTACCTTATAACGACTTCTTCAGTAAGAGCTTAACGGCGTCATTCAGGAATCATAGTCGCCGCGGAGAAAACTGAGAGAATGGATACATTTCCACATAAAACCCTTCGTGTTCTCAGTGGTTGGAAGCGATCCATCTGGACTCGTTACGGTGAGGAATATGCAAGAATGCAGTGGTGGGGAAATTATTTATGAAAAGACGATTAGCGGAAGAAACGGTCATATTTATCAGTGTTGTCAAATGGGTTATTCTGGCCATTATCGTTGGCGCTATTGTCGGTTTATCAACAACGGGTTTTCTCATGGCATTGAGCTGGGGCACGGAGTTTCGCGGCACCTATTCCGGCTTTCTCTTTCACCACAGTTCATATTTTTAGTTTTTGTTGCCGCTAGCATTATTTTTAAGTACGTTATTGACAAAATATTTAGTGCCCGACGCCGAGGGGCATGGAACGGATAAGATTATTGAGGCAATCCATAAATGTTCTGGCAGGATAAAGTTGTTGGTTGTTCCCGTGAAGCTGGTCGCTAC
>CAYHFB010000440.1:0-3667 GCA_964355695.1 uncultured candidatus Brocadiaceae bacterium | reverse complement strand
CCGATATTTTGTCCCTACGGGACATTACGTTGTAATTCAGGTAGATAGGCTGAAGACTGAAGGTTAAATTGTATATGATTACACAATGTTTCCGACAGGCAAAAGCTTTTAACCTTCAGCCTTCAGTGTGTCCCGGAATTCACAGGCAGATAAAATAAAAAATCTTGCAATTTTCTTTGCTTTTGCTATACTGACCCACCGATGATAAAAGCAATTTCCTATCACCTAGAAATTCAAAAGAAGGCTCAACCATAACGTTTTTAGTGAGGTATATACTATGACTAAACTTCTAGAACAGGCAGTAGAAAAAGCAAAAAATCTTCCAGAAAAAGAACAGGATGCCATAGCTTCTATAATCTTAGAAGAACTTGAAGATGAAGCCATGTGGGGAGAGAATTTTTCAGCTTCAAAGGATGCTCTTGCAAAACTGGCAGCAGAAGCTATGGAAGAAGATGAAAGAGGGGAAACTCACGATTTAGACCCTGATTCTCTATGAAATCAAAAACTACAAAAAGATTTCGAAAAGCTTTTTCATTATTACCCGTTGAAATTCAAGATCAGGGTAGAAGCGCGTATAAACAATTTAAAATAAATACCTGGCATTCAAGCTTGCGCTTCAAATGTGTGCACCCGGTATTACCTATATACTCAGTTCGCATTTGCAAAGGCTATCGAGCCGTTGGTCAAAAAGCTGAAAATAAAATTATATGGTTTTTTATAGGTTCGCATGGAGCTTATGAGTTATTGCTGAAACAACTATAATAAAGTATTTATAACAAGCGCATTCACCGGACGGCAAAAACCGCCGCCCGTTATTTTTTTCTTTCCAATTCCCATACCCTGGTGGCATTCCGTTCGAGGAACGCCCTGTTGTGAGATATGAGGATCAGCCTGCCTTTGAAATCCTTGAAGTACGATTCGAGCCTGACGATGGAATCGATGTCAAGGTGGTTTGTCGGTTCATCCAGAAGGAGCAGGTTAGGTTCCTGGAGGAGGAGCCGGGAAAGGAGTCGGTGCAGGGAACGGAGTCGGTGTAGGGACACGAGTCGGTGTATGGCGCGGCGTCGGTGCAGGGACACGGCGTCCGTGTCCCTGTGTGCAAAAAAAGTCGCCGAATGCATAATTTAACTGGTACAAGGGACACGGGCACCGTGTCCCTACTTTGAAATATAACCTTATGAAAAACACCTTGTTTTCAAACAAGATACTCCTGATAGTTATCTTATTTATCGCCGTCCTTGCCCGAAGCTATTCACTTACGGCCTTTATGCACAAGTACCATATTTCCGTTCATGAAAATGGCTTGGCTGCATATCCTCAAATCGATGACTCCCAATTATACTACCATACGGCAGTAAACCTGAGCGAAGGGAAGGGATATACCTTCACGATTACGGACACGTTCCAGTACCCGGTAGACGCAGAGGCCTTTAAGCCGTCACCAATACCCGGCGTCTACTACAACAACCATTATCCGCCACTGTACTCATTTTTCCTAAGCATCCTGTACCGCTTGTTTGGCACCAGCATATTAGTGTACGCCGTGCCGCAAATAATACTGGGGACGCTAAGCTGTTACCTCACGTACGTCGTTGCCAAAGAGGCATTTTCTTCCACGGTGGGATTAATCGCCGGATTCCTCTTGTCCATCTATCCGCCCATGGTATGGTGGACATCTTACCTGCGGAGTGAGAACATCTTTATCCCATTGCAATTACTTACCATCCTCTTTCTCATAAAGGCAGCCAAAAACAACCTTGACGTGAAAAACACCGCCTTATCAGGTATTTTGTGTGCAATCTCCTTTTTATGCAGAAACGTGGCGCTTTACCTGCCGGTATTTGTCGTCTTTTATTTCTTGATAGTTTTTTTTAAAAAAGCCAAAAAGAAACTTCTCATCGGAATCATCTTGTTCTTACTGGCATTTTATCTGCCATTACTGCCCTGGGGATACAGAAATTACGTGACCTATGGCAAGTTCAGCGTTACCACCGTCGAGGATTGGGACGCATTCTACATGCTGAATAATGAGCAAGAGTCGCGTGCGCCATTGCTGGAGCTATACCGGATAAAATATGACCCGAAAGTAAACAATACCATGTCATCGAAAGAAAAAGAGCTGGCTGGCAAGTCGTTTGTAAAACAACACCCGCTGAAGTATGCAAAATTGTGCCTTAAAAGATTTCTTGCCTACTGGGGACCAACCACCCAGAAGCCTTCTCTCTTGAAAAAAATCGCCGATACCCTTGTTTATATCGTAGTATTTCCCATGGCCTTTTGGGGGTTCTACCGGTCGAGGTGGTGGTCATTCACGGATGCGGGCTTCAAACCCATCCCAGCACTCCTTGTCACCGTAATTTTGTATTATACGGCGTTACATTCACTCGTTAGTGTGGACGATGGACTCATATACCGATACCCTATCATACCCTTAATCTGCATTTTCTCGGCCTACGGTTTTTACGCCTGTTTCAATCGTAGCGCAGTCGTCTCGCCTGCAGGAAAGTAGCGATTTCAATCCTTTCTGCAAATCTACCAAAACTTTAGTGAAAACTCCTTTTACCTATTATGAGAAGTAATCACACAAAGGCACGAAGGCACAAAGAACTACAAAAAAGATACAAGATACAAGATACAAGGGAAAATGGAAAATTATCAGTTATTACGATAAATCTTTGTGCCTTCGTGCCTTTGTGTGAGTTCGTTTTTTCCCAGATTGCTTTTTTTTATTTTATCGGCCTTTTTCTTGTTGTGGCAGGCGTGGTAAAAGTGGGGCAGATATCTCCCCTTACCCTTGAGAAGATAGCCTTGTTAACGGTTTATATTTGGCTGAAATTGACCAAATTACAAAGAATCTATGGGATTGATAACCCACAATCTGTGTAATCCGCGAAATCTGTGGTTCCAGACGTTTAACCGGCTGGAGAGATGTCTCGCTACGCGTTTAATGCTTGCCTATGGAAAACGCCTTGCCCAGAAACGCACCAATGCCATAATATGCGCGGATCTCCGGTGTATAAAGGATCGGCTTAATTTTCTCAAGTTGGGGTATGTTGTTTTCATCAAGCGCTAGTGCATCTATCTTGGTATCTACAATTTGACCGATAAACTGGGTATGCAACCCTATTTCAACGGTATGGGTTAGTTTACATTCCAAAACAATGGGAAATTCTTTGATATAGGGGGCATCCACGAGGTCGCTTCTAACGGGGGTGAGTTTTGAAACAGAGAATTTGTCTTCTATTGCGCCTGAAACAATACCAAAATAATCGGCTTCCTTGACATAGGTCTCGGATGGTATGTTTACGGTAAATGCCTTTCGCTCGACAATGCTTCCATACGTATACGTAGCTTTTCTGAGTGAAATAGCGACACTGGGTGGATTCGAACAGCAAAGCCCGCCCCACGCGACGTTCATCGCGTTTGGCTTGCCGCTCTTGTCATAAGTTCCAATAACCAGCACAGGGGTCGGATAAATAATTGTTCTTGGGCCTAAAGATTTCTTCACTGATACCTCCATTACGTTATTAAGACAGATGGAACCACCGATTAACTGGCGCGGCCTCTGGCCGCAACCAAATTCGAAATACGAATATCGAAATACAAAACAAATTCGTAACTACTCAGGTCTGTCTCACGCAAAGCCGCAAAGAGCGCAAAGAAAGGC
>CAYHFB010000439.1:0-3667 GCA_964355695.1 uncultured candidatus Brocadiaceae bacterium | reverse complement strand
TTGATGACGCGGTAGCGCTTGTCTTCAGGCCATTCTGCCGTTACTTAGCCACATTAGGCTGGGGTTAATGAATGATGGGAAATTGCTTTTTTCCATGAGGTATCCAATAGAGCAAAAACAAGGAATATTGCAAGTTTTTTAACAAGATTAAAAAACAACGTCCTTCAGTGCGCTAATCAACCTCATGTTCTCTTCCCTTGTCCTCACTGCCACGCGGAAATACGTGTCGTCGAGCCCGACAAAATTGGAACAATCGCGTATGGCGATACCGTGGTCCAGGAGCTTCTTGCGCAGGGCGGGAGCAGTCGTACTTCCCCTGGTGATTTTGATGAAGATGTAATTGGCCGTTGGTTGATAGGGAGAAAGGCCGCTGATTTGGGATAGCCCGTTAAATAAGAATGCCTGCTCCTCGAACACGAAGTCCCTCGTCCTGGAAACAAATTCGACGTCTGCAAGAGCAGCCAGGGCGGCCAATTGCGCCAGGGTGTTTACCGTCCAGGGTTCCTTCTGCGCCATCATCTTTTCGACCCGGTCTCTATGCGTAACCAGATAGCCGATCCTTAGGCCGGGAAAGCCGTAGAATTTGGTAAGGGACCTGACAACAACCAGGTTCTGCAAGACGCTCGCCTCGTGAACGACGCTGTACCTTTCCGGCTTATCGACAAAATCAATGAACGCCTCGTCTATTACAAAGGTTATCCGGGGATGCCGCTTTACCATATCCAAAATAACGGTCTTTTCCACCAATTGCCCCGTTGGGTTGTTGGGATTGCAGAGAAAGGCCATTTCCACCTTATCGTCTTCAAAAAGATTGCTATGATACTGAAAGCGAAAACCCTCTTCTGCCTTGAGTACGCAATTGACCACCCCTGCGCCACTGCACCTCAGCGCCTCCGCAAATTCATTGAAAGTCGGCTGGAAGACCACGCCCTTCGCCGGTTTGCTCGCCCGCGGGATTAAGTAAAACAACTCGGTGGAGCCGTTTCCCACCATGATTTCATGCGCCGCGTGGCCGATCTTCTGAGCAATGCTGTCTCTTAAAGCCGAGCAATCAATGTCGGGATAATGCTTTATTTCATCAAAATGTTCCCATAGTACCGTTCGAACCGCTGCGGGATAGCCGAGGGGATTGATGTTTGCGCTGAAATCGATGATGCTGCTTCCGTCTTTACCAATAGCCTTTAAGTAGCCGCCGTGACCTTTAAACATACCTTGTTAGCTGTTTACTCCTCCGTACCAATTGTTAAATGCCTGCCCCGTAATTGTTGCTCCAAAAATCTTCTTGCCTCTGCAATGGTAAGCGGGAGCCGCTCCATGGGGAGATGGCCGTTATCCCTCAACTCCTGCATTAATTGGGCAATCTGGGGAAGTTCCAGGCAGGCGTGGTTTATTTCGTCAATATGGGAAAACACCTCTTCCGGCGCGCCAACCCTGAGAATATTACCCTGATACATAATTGCCAGCCGATCCATGTAAACGGGCGCTAAATCTACGGCATTTGTTGCCATGATTACCGTAATGCCGTGCCGCTTGTTCAGGTCTTTGAGCAACGTCATAATAGCGGTCACACCGGCAGGGTCCAGGCCGCAGGTAGGCTCGTCCAAAACCAGCACGTCGGGCTTCATTGCCAGCACCCCGGCAATGCAAACCCGTTTCTTTTGCCCAAAACTTAAGGCGTCCACCGCCTTGTCCGTATACGGCCGCATTTCCACCAAAGACAATGCCTCTTCCACCCTTTGCGCAACCTCGTCCTTCGGCAGGCCAAGATTCGTGGGACCAAAGGCCACGTCGTCCCATACCGATGGGGCAAATAACTGGTCATTCGGGTCCTGAAATACCATGCCGACCTTTTGAAATACCTCTCGTTCAGGATATTTGTGCAGGGGCCTTTGCTCTAGTACCACTTCTCCTGCCGACGGTTTTAATAAGCCGTTAAGGTGTTTTAGCAGGGTGGTTTTGCCCGACCCGTTTTGACCGAGTATGGCCAGGAATTCACCCTTGAAGATGTCCAGAGACACACCATTCAGGGCGCACGTGCCATCATGATACTGATATCTGAGGTTTTTCAGTTGCACTATTACCACACCTGTATACTCCCTGAATAAATAAGGATAGCAAAGACAATAACCATGCCCAGGCCGATAAGGCACCCCTTCGCGCGTAACGGGGGCAGGGACGCCGTCGCTATCGCACCGCCTTCGTAGCCCCGCACGCGCATGGCCTCGTACGTGCGTTCCGATCTTGCGAAGGTGCGGATGATAAGCATCCCGCCCAGCGTGCCCAGTGATTGCAGCATTTTCTTCCAGGAGGTATGTCCCAGCCGTGATTTTTGGGCAGTCCACATAGCCGCCACCTCATCCAAAAACAAAAAAATATAGCGATACATAAAGCTCAGCAGTTCAACAATCGTGTCGGACACATAAAAATACTGTAGCCCTGCGCACAAGCGGCTTATCGTAGTGGTTAAAGAGAAGAGGATTACCAGCGAAACGCCGCCCATCACCTTGCAGCAGGCATACGCCCCATTCCGCAGCCCTTCTTCCTTTATGGCAATTTTGTGTCCCATGATAAAGATGGACGCCCAGTCTCTTTCCCCCTCATGCAGACCTCTGATCATCAGCATGAAAACGGCCAGCAACAAAGGCAGGGACAAAGCCCGGAGGATGGTGGCGGGCGGTATCCTAATCGTAGAAAGCAGGATGAAGGATAATGAAAGAAGTCCTAGCGGGATGAAGTAATTATTTGCCAGCAAGTTGATGGTTAGCAAAAAAACGAGGTGCAGCAGTTTTATCCGCACGTCGATTCTGGTTAACCAATTATCCTTGCGGGCGTAAACGTCAGAAAATGCGTGGTGTAAAAATTCCATTATCCTCTATCCCCGGCGACTTTTGATGGTAAACAAAAATGTTTGATGTGTTTGTGTTGCCTCCTGCATGCCTCCCGCTGGCGGGGGAGCAGGGGGTTGATATGCACTCGCTGGCCGCTTCAACAACCCCTTTCCCATGAATACCAATTTTCATTTATTCTCATAAAAAAGCTTGCGTGCATTAAACCCGATAACAAATCCACCGACAACCCCAGCGAGGGTAAATACAAAGAGAAGCAGGTCGCCCTGGTCGGTGTTGATATACGGCTTGCGTGGCGGGCGACCATACTTTTCCGCATATTTTCCGACGATGCTTACGTCGATACCCGTCCACGCCCCGTGTTCGATCGCTTGTGCGGCGGGCGCGTCCTTTTCTTCAACCGGCTCTTCGGCAAACGATACGGCAGCAAACAGCGCCGGTAATAGCATAACGAGCGCAAGGCATAGCAGCCGCAGACAAAGGCCTTGCTTTATTTTTTCATGGTATTTCATAAAATTAACCCATTAACATCCTTGGTGGCACAGGCTTCTTGCCTGCTGTTTTTTAAATGCAGGCGGGACGCCTGCGCTACAAATGCGGTCGCCGTGGGCGACATAATTTAATGTATAGGAATTTCAATGTAGGGACACGGTGCCCGTGTCCTTTTACGTGTGAACACCAATAAGTCGCCGAAGGCCTAATTTAATTATGCCTCGTATCCTCTTTTATCACTTTAAGATCCAATAAAATAGCTGGTCTCCGCTTGTAGATAAAGACCATCACTAGCCCCACCACAACGCCTTCCAAGATACACAAAACCC
>CAYHFB010000438.1:0-3695 GCA_964355695.1 uncultured candidatus Brocadiaceae bacterium | reverse complement strand
ACGATCAGACCGATTTTGTTCATTTTTTCGTTTCTTAACTTAACACCTATGGGATGCAGCCCCCTGTTGATAATAAAACAATACAAGCCCCAAAGGGGAGGCAGAACGGTTTGTTTTCGCGGTAAATACAGTAATATATTTTAGAAAAAAACAGGCGTCCCAACGATAGTTGTGCATCTTTTTCTGTTGCCCATTCGTGGCTGGTTGTCTGTACCCGGGGTTTCCCCCTGGCTGTATACTTGCAGCCCTTCTGGCCTGTTGTAGGGCGACGCTTTATGGTTGCAATCCCTGGTGCTTACTCAGGGCGCTGCAAGGCTAAAGCCTTGCCCTACGAAATAGGCATAAATTCGTGTTTGAAAAAATAATTTAACCTACTGGAATTTCACTGCCGTTGCAGGGTCGAAGCATTTGCCGGCTTTGGTATGAATGCATCACCGTGCAAGCATGCCTACGATTCACCCCTACGTGCCAGCAAAAGCGTTATTTCCCGGATTTCCCCAACTCCTTAACAAGGGATTTACGGTGGTAGAGTATGAGGGAAAGCAATGGAAAAAGGTGTATAGTAATTACACATCCTATAATGATATCAGCCGCGGACCATATCATGCGTACCGGTAGAAATGGACCACAAAAAGTGACCAATATAAATATCCAGCGGAAAGGTTTGATTTTTTTCCCACCGAGATATTGATAGCAACGTTCGGCGTAATATGCCCAATTTATCATGGTGGTAAAGGCAAATACCACGATACAGGACATGATGAGCAGGGTGCCGATCGTTCCATAATAGGATCGGAATGCTGAAGAGGTAAGAAATGCCCCATTGTTTCTATGCCAGTCTCCAACGCAGAGGACAACCAGTCCGGTAACCGTACATACAACGAGCGTATCAACAACCGGTACGAAGGCGGCAAGGAAGGCATTATCACGGCGGCTAAAATGATTGGAAGCGTGGAGAAATGGCGCTACGCCGATACCGGACGCGTGTGAAAAAACACCTCTGGACGTTCCAAACTGGATGCTTTGCAAAACGCTATAACCAATCACCCCACCGGCAGCAGAGTATGGGGTAAAGGCATGTTTGAATACAAGCCCCAGTATTTCCAGCGTATGCCTTGGGTCTGAAAGGAGAATGACCACCCCTCCTGCCAGGTAAGCGATCACCATCCAGGGCGTTACCGTAACACTAAAACCCACAATTTTCTGCATACCCCCCAATATAACAATGGAGACAAGTATCGACATGAGAAGGGCAACCACGATACTCGATATTCCTAACTCATTCTTCAGGGCGTGCGCAACAGAGTTTGACTGAATCAGATTAGAGGCAATAAACCCTTGAGTCATTAAGAGTGCGGCCAGTGCAACGGGTACCCAGGACCAGCGGGGCGCCAATCGGCGCAGGTAAGCCATTGGGGTTGCGTAAGCAACATCTTTATGGTCGTTACCTTGATAGTACATCGCCAGCCAGGCTGAGCACATGCGAAAACTCATTCCCACCAGTGCCGAAACCCAAACCCAAAACAAAGCCCCCGGACCACCAAGGTGGATGGCTGTACCAATACCGGCTATATTGCCAACACCAATACTGGCGCCCAATGCAGTGAAAAACCCCTGCACAGGCGATATGTAACGTTCGTGGTCAGTTTCTTGCTTGTGCTGGGTATGCCTGTTTTTCCAGATGGATGGCAATGCCGGTATTACGCGACGCCATGCGATAAAACCGGTCAGAAACAGTACCAATACTCCGATTTCAATATAGAGAAGGCTGAGTATCGGATTCCACAGTAGGCGGGCAATATATTCCATGAATTTTTTTGATTAGCGGCAGAATTCCATTTTATTATAAATAATCACTTAAACACCTCTTTACCATGGATAGATAGCACGGCAAAGAGCATGCATAATACATGAGTTTATTTAAGAATGCCACTAAAATTACGCTTTTTAGACTTATAATCAAGTGACTAAATTTAGGCAGGATTCTCCCCCTGCGGGTGTGTGATGGGGGGGGGCGTAGGGGTAAACCACAAACCACAAACTCGAAATCCGAAATCCGAAATCCGAAATTCGAAACTTAACACTTAAAACCTGAAACCACAAACTCGAAACTGTTTTTACAAAGTGCCACGTATCGCTTCTGCAATGGAAATGATTTGGTCTACATTTAGGGCTTCTCCGCGGATGCGGTCGCTCAGTTGCATGTTTTTCAGGGTTGTTTTCACGCACTCTTTTGAGGCGTTTGGCAGCGCTAATTGCTGGAGGCTGTTCAGCAAGGTCTTGCGGCGGGAGTTGAATATGGCGCTGACGACCTTTACGAAAAACGGGTAGTCCGTTATCCTGCCGGCGTATTTTTCCTTGTTTACCGTTATTCTGACGATGGCTGAATTGACCTCCGGTTTTGGCCAGAATACCTGCGGGGACAAGGTTTTTACTACCTCTACCTCTGAAAACAACTGGGTGATGATGGACAAAATGCCGTATTCCCGCGTCCCGGGGCTTGCCGCCATACGGTCTGTGATTTCCTTCTGGAGCATGAGTACCATTAATTTGATCGGCAGGGCGCTCTCCAAAAGGGTGATGATCACCGGCGTGCTGATGTTGTAAGGGAGGTTGGAAACTACTTTTAGCCGGGCATTCTCGTGCTTTTTAAGGCAATCATCCACCTGAGAGATGACGTCTGGATTGAATATATGTTTTGTCTTGAGCACGTCAGTATGGATGAGTGTCACGTTTTTGTAGAGGCTTAAGATGTCGGTTGACAGTTCGAACAATTTCTTATCCACTTCAACAGTAATAACGTGAAGAGACCTTTCCGCCAGCAGCCTGGTCAGACCGCCTGAGCCGGTGCCGACCTCCAGCACGATATCGTTTTCGGTGAGTTGGGCGATCTCCGGGATGGTTATGAGGTTGTTATTGTCGATGAGAAAATTTTGGCCAAACCGCTTGTTGGGGATAATGCCCCGAACCCGAAAAAGATGCTTTAGTACGGATGGGGAATGTTGTGGCATCGTGGTTTCTTGTTTTGTCATAGCTGTTTATCCGGTTTAAACGAATACCTGGCGCAATTTAAGGTGATAAAATAAAGAAAAATGTTTGGCGCCAAAGATTTCAACGACGCTAAAACAACAACCGTTTACCGCAGAGCGCGGAGGGCGCAGAGAAAACAACACTTATCGTTAGCCACTGACTTGTGTTGCACCCGCCATGTCCCCTGCTGGCCGGGGACCGTGGCTTGCCACGCCTCCTGTAACTTCCGTACCGTTGTTGATCACAATAGGGTTGTCTGTGCCATCCCAGGAATCGCTTAACTTAACACGTATGGGAACCCTGCATCGGGCTATTTTTACGGCCTTCCATGTTACGAGCGCCTTCGGATGAAGACATGTATCTCTCCATCCGCTTCCTCTATGGAGAGGAATTCGTTTCCGGTGGTGTTGCACCAGGAGGCGATGTCTTTTTTGATGCCCTCATCCGTGGCAATGATCTCAAGCACCTTGCCCACTTCGATGTCTTTGATCTTTGACGCCGTTTTAAAAATGGGCATGGGACACATAAGGCCGTAACAATCCAGGGTTTCGTCTGATTTCATAAATCATCTCTAAATGAAAGGATAAGAAAACTTTACAATTCGAAATTCCTTGTTCGATATTCGTTATTCATTGCACGGTTAAATTAACACACCCTTCACAATT
>CAYHFB010000437.1:0-3715 GCA_964355695.1 uncultured candidatus Brocadiaceae bacterium | reverse complement strand
GCTTTCCTTTGCGCTCTTTGCGGCTTTGCGTGAGACAGGCCTGAGTAGTTACGTTGTTTTGTTGTCATACCCGGAATCCCTCTGTAGAGGCGACGAGTAAGACATTTTACAACGTGTGTTTTTTCTATTGGGTTGTGGGCAAAGCCCACTTTAGATTTATTGGGTGCGTGCCCACTTTTTTGTAAATATGCATTTTGTCCCGTAGGGACAGACGGAAATAGCCCGCCGATTTATCGGTGGAGACTGAAGTCGGAATTTCTAGTCCCGTAGGGACGGCTGACGGCATCGGCTTTCTTTTATTATACCATGTAAGCAGTATAAATGTATCCTCGTATTTTCCGCTCGGGTTTTTGATAACCAAGCCGGGCTTAATTAAATAAAACAATCTTTGAGTCACAATAACTGCTTAGTTGCTGCAACAACGAAAGAATAATATCTGATGTTGATTATCTTTTTCGGCTTGTTCGGATTGGGATAATAAAATAAAAGACCTTGCAATTATTATTGTTTTTGCTACACTGTCCATCCGGTAGAAAAATACAATTCCCTATTCTGTCATTATGTTTCCCTTTGAACATTTTCCACGTGTCATGACGCATTTTCGCGTCATTGTCATGCAAGTCCTTATGGCTCAGATATCTGATCAGTGTTGGCCGGCGGACGTAAAGCCGGTAGTAAGCGTGATGTGCTTTACGTACAACCATGAGCGCTACATTGCGCAGTGCATGGACGCCATTTTGTGTCAAGTGACGGATTTTCCGGTGGAGTTGTTAGTCCATGATGACGCCTCTACCGACGGCTCGCCAGGGATAATTCGGACGTATGCGCAAAGATTTCCGAATATCGTCAAGCCGGTATTGCAGACGGAGAACCAGCACTCGCTGCATCGGAAGATACGGCCGATTTTGCAGAGACGCGCCAAGGGCTGTTTTGTGGCCAACTGCGATGGGGACGACGTGTGGCTGGACCCTTGCAAGCTGGCCAGGCAAGTGGGTTTTCTTCGCGGGAACCCGGAGTACGTCCTGAGCTATCACGATGCGGTGACGATTAATGGTGAAGGACACGTGATTAAATCCACCTATATTCCCGATGTATTCCGGCGTGATTATTCTCAAGCCGAATTGAAAGAACTGAAGTGGGGTTGGATGTTGGAGGGGACGGTTGTGTACCGGAATGTGAAAGTGGATTTCCCGCCGGAATATGACATGGCGCCGAACGGCGATAATTTTTTTCCGATACTGTTGGCCGCACATGGCGCCGCGAAGTTCCAGGCGGACGTGGGGCCGTTAGCGTATCGCCATCACGCCGGAGGAATGTGGTCTTCGAAGACCCCGGCAGAACAAACAAGGATGCATTTGCAGACTTATTTGCAGATTGCGAACTATTTTGTCCGTACCGGCGAGACCGAGACCGCAAAGAAAATTATTGCGGGGCGGTTGTCCCATTACGCCCGTGAATATTTCGCTCACCATCCCGATGCAGCTTCACCAGCCAGGTAGACGTTTTATTTGGACGTCGTGTGATCCACGGTTCTCTAGTCCTAAAACAAGCGAGATTTTTTGGAATGCGGGTTTTGCCGGGACGGAAATTGTTTTCATTTCACTTTTGGTAACTATTTTTTCTTGTCGAAGCGTGTTTTTGACTGCACAGTAGCATTCAGACTTCATTTGCATGGGAAAAAAACTCTTCTATTACTCTATTTTTCCTCTACGCCCGACTGCTGCGGCGGATTCGTTCCCACGTTTCGAAGAAATCCTTCAACCAGTCATTATATCCGAGCATTCGATAGACAATCTTTCGCCCCGTCTTCACTATTTGGCAGGGAATCATTATCAGGGCATTGAGAAACCGTCGAAACTCCATCTTTAACACCTGCTCCCCCCTTCCTACATTTGGCATCAACATGCCAAACCAGGCCTTGAAGTTCCAGGCCAATGACGCTCTTACCCTGTATGCCCAGTTGCTCAACAAATCCCTTAACGGCAACATCATCGCATTTACCCCGTTCTTCAACTGTTCTAGCATGCAGGCATGGACAAATCCTGTTCATCCGTAGAATTTGGTGTGAAGATGTGCCGCCTTTTAAAAGGGGAAATTTTAGATTTACATTGTGTAGTACGGCAAGTATACTGAAATTAGTGAGATTGGCGTAATCTATCCGTTATGGCACGTATCGCTAGGTTTTTTATAAAGGAGTAAGGCATGGCACGCGCAAGAAAATGTTTAATCGGATTTTCTGTAACAATGCTGTTTTTTGCCGCCGGTCTGACGGTATTTGCCGGGGAAAAGAAGGAATCCGGTGATACACCGGTTGCTGTAGTCGCCACCGGTAATAGTATGGTTGAGGATAAGGCCAAGAATCCTGATGTAAAGAAGGAATCCAGCTATACGTCGGTTGTTGAAGTACCGTTCGACAGCATGATGGCGCAGGATAAGGCCAATAAGCCTGACGTAATGAAGCGGCATCTCAATTTCCTGAATGATCGATACGACCTTTTCCTGAAAACGACTACGGATGTTACGATGTCAGGCGGAAAGCCCCTGCCGGTTGGACCAACTGCAAGGTTGAAAGAACCGCTAACCTGGGGTACGTTAGCAGGTATGTCTCCCGCGCAAATCAAGGAAAATAACGTATTCCCCTACCTTCCGTTACCGCACCCCAATCATGCGTCAGGCGGCATGCTTTTCTCACAAAAGCAGTTAAAACAGGTATCACGCCTTGAGCGTTTTGATATGGACTTCGACCTGCCGGATCATTTTTTACCAGAGTTCCCGCCGCCCATGTATCTAACTACACACAAGGACATGGGAGACGTCTCACAGGGCAAGCTCGTAACGTTAGACAATTACTACGAAATCTTTAATGGTATTTTAAATCCAAAACAGCTTGAAGGCCTGCGGCTATTAGTTACGCAGTTTCCCCAGCAGCAGTTTAATGCAACTGCGGACAGGAAAAGCGAAAAGCCCAGCCTGGGGGTCACGTGCTTTGACTGCCATGTAAATGGCCACACCTCCGCCGCCACCCATTTGGTTGGAGACATTCGTCCTCAATCGCATAGAAACCGCATAGAAACCCCATCGCTTCGCGGCGTCAATATTCAACGTCTGTTTGGTTCTCAACGCGCCCTGAAATCCGTGGAGGATTTCACAGAATTTGAGCAGCGCGCCGCTTATTTTGATGGAGACCATCTGACTGCCGCCAAAAAGGGTGTGAACATCCTGGAACGCGGCACACAGGTGCATTTTATGGCGGAGGTAATGTCGTTGCTTGATTTTCCACCAGCGCCAAAACTGGACGTCTTCGGCCAGCTTGACCTGGAAAAGGCGACCGACTCCGAAAAGCGGGGTGAGCTGATCTTTATTGGCAAAGGCAAATGCGTTGTTTGCCACCCTGCGCCTTATTATACCGATAATCAGATGCATGACCTCCAGGTTGAACGGTTTTACAAGTCCCAGTTGATTAATGGCCAGTATATTCGCGCAGAAGGCCCTATCAAGACCTTCCCGCTGCGGGGAATCAAAGACTCGCCCCCTTATCTCCATGATGGTCGCTTGTTAACGTTGGAGGACGCAGTGGAGTTTTTCAACCTTGTTTTGCAAATTAAACTGAATGAACAAGAGGAAAAAGACCTCGTTGCCTTTCTCCGGCAATTGTAAACGGTTGTGTGGGATATTGGATGGCACGGACAAACGCCGTTTGTCTGTGCCTGTTCGT
>CAYHFB010000436.1:0-3715 GCA_964355695.1 uncultured candidatus Brocadiaceae bacterium | reverse complement strand
AATACAAAAGCGCTACGGCAGCTATGCACGTGGCGTCCATCACGAATCGCAGCCTAATGGCTGGGGTAATGGCCGGATGGTTTGGACACAAGCAATAGGGAGTTATCTACGATCTGCCGTTCATTAACCCCAGCCTTCAGGCTGGGGTGCAGACGCACGCCTATCCGGGCTTTAGCCCTGACTGCACGCAACATGGCACCCTTCACACCTCGTTCATACCCTTGAGCGAAAAGATGTGTATAAACCTGTGCGCTGAAGCCTGGGAACAAGATATCCCACCATGTAATTTGGTGGCACAGGCATCTTGCCTGTACTTTTCCGCATTTTGTTGTAAGGAAGATTGCGTATTATTTGCGGATACGGCAATATTTAAAGACCGTCGCCTTAATTCACCCGACATCTACGCATTACCAATGCAGTTCCTTCACCCCTTGCAAATATGCCTTTTTCTTCTCAAAGGCATTGATAAATTCATTCGCGTCAACGGCCGTTTCGTCCGGATGCCTCTTGTGATACGCCCGCCATTCGTCCAGCGCCAATCCGGCATACCGTAGCGCCGCATCAATGTTTCCTTCGTTTTCAGCGCACAACGAGGCATTCCCCAGCGCATGGCAAACGGTTCTTTCAATGGCTAGCGGGTTATTCCGCTTGGGGTTGTTTAAAAGGGACTTTCTCAGCCAGTAAATAGACGTCTCAAAGTTGTCCTCTCCTCTTGTTTGCAGTAATTGCTTCCGGTTGTAGGCTGCAAACTTAAAATAGCGCTGGTCAAACAGATGCAAGTGCATGTACCCCAGCTCGAAAAAGAGGTCACCGCTGTGGACGTTTTTTCCCGCCCCTTTCCGGGCAAAGGCCAGCCCGCTGTCAATCCATTTCCACTTGTTTTGCGGTGAGTCCCATTCGTGCGCAATATTATACGCCATATTCCACGCCTGAAATATCCACACAACGGGAAAATTCGGCTGCAATTTGGCAATGAGATTGTTGACCGTCAGCAGTTCGTAATATCTCCTTTCCTCCAAGCGGGCAATTGCCCTTGCCCAGAGGAGATCCACGAAGATTCCGCGAATTCCTCCCAAAAGGAGCAGGGAAATACTTTCCGCCGGTTCATAGCGACTTTCGTTCGACGCCGATGAATTGTGAAAGGAGACAATGTAGGTATTCACAAAAAAAATGGCGCAAATCAGCGTTATGAAAAGGATTTTCTTCGTGTGATGCATCCCGGATACTCAAAAAAATTCCCTCTTTCTAAAAAGCAGGGACGATATGGCCAAACAAACCCCTGCGTATAAGGCAGTGTATCCAAACAAAAATCCGACCGTTTCCCACGGGATATCGATTCCCCTCAAGAGAAATTTCAGGCTGTCAAATTTTTTAAAGTCCGGCAGAACAACGGAAAGCCACTCCAAAGACTTTCTCACCAGATAATCGAGAAAGACAAGAAACGCATGAGGCCGTTCCATGTCGCCGGGGATAACCGCTTCATGCGCGTGGCTGTGCTGAAGCAGCAAAGAAAAATCTTTGGCAAAGTCCAGGGCGTGTCCGCATAAAAAAATGACAAAAGTGGCCGCAATGCTCACAGGGGCTGACAGATACGTCGATCCCATTACACCAATGACCACGATCAGGACGAATTTTAAGAACGTAATCGTCAGCGCCTTCGCATAGTTGAAGGCAAATCTTTCCTGCACCAGATAGAGCTTGACGTTTCCCTGTGTAGCCCCAACATAGTGCGCCTTGTCTATCGGAGAGACGGAAACGTTTACCGCGTCGGATTTCTGTAAAAACTGCGGGTCGATCCTGACGGTTAACGGGACGTCTTCACGCGCGGAGACTATCTGCTCTTTGCATAACCCCGTAGCCGGATTTCCAACCCGAACCGTCAGCGGAACCGCTTCATCCAGGCCACGGCTGTTTTCTATTTTTAGGGCAAGTTCAGCCTCCACGGGCAAGCGTTCGAGTCCTTTGTTGCCTAACCCGGAAAAGCTCCACACTGCCACCCCGGTGCTGCCGCCCTCAATCCACTTAATGCCCTGCCTGGAGTGATGCAAATCCCCCTGAATGGACAACTGCGACGCCCAAAATTCGCTCCGAGCCTTTACGATACCCGTATAATCTTGCGGCAAACGTGATGCAAGCTGGTAAATGACGGCTGCGTTAATCAGCCCCAAAACCACGAGCATCAAAGCGGAAAGCGCGGAAAACCCCGCTATCTTACCCGCCACAATCTTCAATCTCGAAACGGGCTTCGACAAAATGCCGTAGATAGTCTTGTCTTCTATTTCATTGGGTAGCGAAGAGGCAGAAAGCAGTATTATACCAATGACGCACAAAAGCGCAACCACCTGAAAGAACACCACAAAAACCATCTTGACCTTCGCATCAGGTTCATCCGTTGTCGGGATGTAGGGCGATATCGCTATAATGATCATGCCCAGCCCGATGAGCAGGTGTATGATCTTTTTTCGAATTGCCTCTCGAAAAGTATGTTTGGCGATAGTTAGTATCATCTTACCAAACGAAAAAATCCTTTATTTACTGTCCTGTATAACTTTTACAAAGAGATCTTCCAACGTGGAAACCGGGTGTTTTACGGACAACACCTCGCCGTCATTTTTTTTGATAAAAGCCTCCACGTCCCGGATGGCATCCTCCGGGAGGCGCTTTACGAGAAATTCGATAACGTCCCGTTTCGCAAGCAGGTCACGGACGTTGCCCATTACTTGTAAAACGCCCTTGTTAAGAATGGCGATCCTGTCACATATCGTTTGCACGTCTGCCAGCAGGTGTGACGAGAGGAGGACGGTCTTTCCCTGCTCTTTAAATCTGAGGATAAGCTCCTTGATTTCACAACTCCCCATAGGGTCGAGTCCGCTTGTCGGTTCGTCCAGGATAACCAACTCGGGGTCGTTTATGATAGCCTGCGCCAAGCCTATCCTCCGCTGCATCCCTTTTGAATACTGGCTTAGAGGACGTTTCCGGTGAGGTTGCAGACCCACGTCATCAATCAACTTATCAATGCGCCTTCTTCTTTCGTCTCTCGGGATGTGGAAGAGCCTTGCGTAGAAATCCAATATTTCTTCTGCATTGAGGAATTTGTATAAATATGACTCCTCCGGCAAAAACCCGATCTTGCTTTTAACCATTAAATCGGACGCGGGACGTCCCAGCACCGAAGCGCTTCCGCTGGTGGGGAACAGGAGACCCAGCAGCAACTTTACCGTCGTCGTCTTGCCGGAACCATTTGGTCCGAGCAATCCGAAAATTTCCCCGCGCTCAATAGTTACATTAAGATTTGTCAGCGCCGCGACACCTTTGCGCCGCCAGAAATCCTTGTATATCTTGGTAAGCCCTTCTGTTCTGACTGCGAAAGTATCCACAATATCCCAACCCGAACAAGTCGAAAAAGATAATCAACGTCATGTATTATTCTTTACGTTGTTGCAACAACGAAACGGTTCTTGTGACTTAAAGATTATTTTATTATGCCTTTGGCGACTTATTGGTGTTCACACGTAAAAGGACACGGGCACCGTGTCCCTACACCGACTCGTTCCCACGCTCTGCGTGTGAATAAATTGATAGGACGCTCAGCGTCCAGTTACTCCGGCGGTCCCGGTCTGCAAAAGTGAGCCTAATGGAAATTGCCCCACGGAGACTATGGTATCGGGACGCAGGGCGTCCCAAAGTAGCATTCCCACGCAGTGCGTGAGAACGA
>CAYHFB010000435.1:0-3720 GCA_964355695.1 uncultured candidatus Brocadiaceae bacterium | reverse complement strand
GCCTTGTCTACGGTTTGGTATCAAGCCAGATTCCTGCGGGTCAGGAGTTCTGAACTTAAGGCCATCCATACAGGGCATCTTAATGTCCAAAACGATTGCATGGAATTCTGACTGGGGAATTAGATCAAACGCTGCGTAGGCGTTGGCAACAAAACACATCTCCCATGCCTCACGCTGCCCGTGCAGCATGCGGCGGAGTCCCTCAAGAACGTTTGGTTCATCGTCTACAAAAAGGATACGTTTTTTCATGGTAACCGCCTTACGTTTCATTGTGTTGCCCATAGTGGGCTAAAATAATCCTGATACCGGACTAAGGAGTAACGAATGATGAAGGTCAGGAGTGCTTCATTATTCTAAATTCTTTGTTTGATATTCGTAATTCAACACACCGTTAAATAAGCCTGAGATGATTAAATTTTTTGGCGTTTGATCAACTCGTAGGTATCCGTATAACAAACGTAGTCCCCTTGCCCATGACCGTCTCAAAGTCGATTGTCCCTCCATGCTTTCTCACCACAATGTCATGGGCAATGGCCAACCCTTGCCCCGTACCCTTGCCGATGGGCTTGGTAGTAAAGAATGGGTCAAATATCCTGGACCTGGCTGCCTCCGGAATTCCTGTGCCGGTATCCTGTATACGTACCTCTGCCCATTTCCCGTGGCGTTTCGTACTGACCTTAATGACGCCCCTGGCTTCCTTGTTGCTATTACCAACCACGTCGGCAATGGCATGCGCGGCATTGACGATAATATTCAATATCACCTGATTAAACTCGCCAGGCAAGCAAGGTATCAGCGGTAGTGATGCGTCAAAGTCTGTTACCATATCGGCCACGTATTTCCATTCATTACGAGACACGGTTATCGTATTTTCGATTGCCTTGTTAATATCGATTGCTGATTTTTCATGTGAGCCGGGATGTGAAAATTCTTTCATCGCGATCACAATCTTTGCCACACGATCAACGCCTTCCAGCGATTGCTGAATGGCCTTGGGTATTTCTTCGGTAAGATATTCCACATCAGCCTCCTCCATAGCGCATTCAACGTCCCGAACAAGGCCATCCGTTATATTGCAATCTTTGAAAGCCTTCAGCATGGCGGTAAACTTTCCCATCAGCTTACGCAAGTCTCCAAATGCATCCATAAGGAAGTGGGTGTTGTCTCCAATGTATTGTATGGGGGTATTAATCTCGTGGGCAATACCGGCGGCCAACTGGCCAATTGCCTCCAGTTTCTGAGACTGGACTAATTGGCTTTCCAAGACTTTTCGTTGTGTGATGTCATTTCCAATGATTAATAATCGTGAACGTTTTCCGGTGTCAGCCAGGACGGAGGTTATGGAAATGTCTAGAAATCCCGGCTTGTTAACACGGTTGTTGAAACGAACGTCATTGAAACGCGTCGGCTGTGTCGTATACTGGCAATCCAATATCTGCCTGATAATGTCTGCATATTCCCACTGTATCCCACAGGTATGAAATGGTTGTCCAATCGCGTCTGCTGGCGCAATCCCAAAGACGGTCTCCGCGGCATTATTCCATAGCTTTATCTTGTCGTTTTCATCTATGAATATGAGGATTGACGGGATAGATACGATCATCTGTTCGTTGAACGAGTGATCCTTTCGCATTTCGTCCTCCATCTGCCTACGCTGGGTAATGTCGCTTAAAGAACCCCGAACACCGAGAAAGCTTTCATCATCGCCCGTAATAGGTTGGTATGACATTGATACCCAGCGCAAGCCGCCGCCTTTACGAATAATCCGAAAATCAAAACTTACCTTGTTACATTGTGAAAAAGCCTTTTCAAGTTCACGCATCAGGACGTGGTGGTCGTCCGGATGCGCGATCGTGAAAAAAAGCTCTTCAGATGCCTGAAACTCCGCTGGTTTATACCCTGATATCCGTTCACATGAAGGACTAATGTAGATGAAACGTCGTGAAGTATCCATCCAGAATTCCCAGCTCCAAGTAAAGTCAGCCACGGTGCGAAACTGAAATTCCGATCTTCGCAAGGCCTCCTCGCTCCCAACCAACGTATTTGTTCTGGCCATAATTTGCTTGGACATGTTGTTGAATGATTCACAAAGCATTCCAATCTCGTCACGTGCTGCAACGGGAATGGCAACGTCGAAATTGCCGTGGGACATATCCTGTGCAGCATCCGAGATTTTGCGTAGAGGCCTCACGACCTTACTTACAAAGACAAGAAAAAGCAAAACAAGCATTACCGCAACAACAACCCCCGTAATCACCGCATTGATAAACAAACCTCTAACTGAGGCGAGCGCGACGTCCGTGTCTATCTCAGCAAGGAGCGTCCACTCTAATGACGGTATAACCATGGATGCCCCCAGCACCTCAACGCCACGGTAATCAGTATAGAATCCCGTCATCTCCTTCCCCGTTGCTAAACTCATAGTAACGGGCTGAGTATTGACTATTTGATGCAATTCGACTGTTTTTGCCATTTTGAATTCCGTAATCATGAGTTTATCTCTGTTTACCAGATAGATATCCATCGTTTCCCATGTTCCTGCTTTACCCTGGGAAAGTGATCCCTGTGCTTTTACGTATTCTCCGGGGAAAAGCGCATTGAGCCTTGAAATCTGAATAAAATTAACAAGTACTCCTATTGGTTTTCCCCGCTGATTATCCGCAGGGATGTTTTGCAACGCCTCTTTCGCATAAATGGGGGTAGAGATAGCAATTTCAGGCAATCCGCTATGGGTGGTAGAAATATCGGTAAGGGACGTGCCATTTTTCCCTTTTAGGAAAAATTCTTCTTTGGATAAATTCATTCCCACTTCATTCTTAATGGTAGAAGCAACAACCCGTCCATCCATGGCAAGCACATTGATGACCGTTATTGGCTTAATCAGCGGAAGTTTGCTGTTGATGAGGTATTTGCTCAAGACGTCTGCGGCGCCATTGTTTTTTGCGGTACAAACTTTTTGCTCAGAGTCATTACTTACGCTCGTTTTCTTGCAAAGCTGCGTTTTTATGAAACGGTCAGAGGCAAAGCCCTCGGTATACTGCACGAGCTTATCCAGAAACAAATAGACCTGTCCCTCATAAGCCTCTGCAATAATCCTCAAGTCTTCGATGGCGCGTTTCACCGCGTATGCCCTGCTTTGATGGTAACTCAGGCAAAAGACGACAACAATGGGAAGGAGTATAATGATAATTCCCAAGAGCGCTTTTTTTGAAAGTGATTCTTGCAGTTTTTTCATGTAAAAACCCTGAACTTTTTGGTGTTGCCACAATTCGGACATACAAAAGATTTATTGATTACCATTGTCGGCTCCATAACAAAATGATTTTTCCGAATAAGGTAGTTTTTTGCCCCCACGTGCTAAGTCGCTCTGCTCCGGGAAGTTCTTTAACGGCCTGTCAATTTATCCTACGGCGCCATACAACCTTCTTTTCCCATATTCATGTAGATAGCAGACGTTGCTACAATTCAGGATATAATTCCACTAAGTATTCTGTACACACATTTAATGCCAAATTGTGCCCCTACCGTTTATATTGGAAAAATAATAGGTTTTTCTGTGTAATTATGTGGATAAAACGATCACTGAATTGGCTGAAGGATGTTGTAAAAGGTGGTTTATTGCGCGGACAATATTGTTCATATCATGCTGGAGTAACGGCGATTAACCCATACAACACTTCTCAATAAAACCCTCTTTTGGTTTGGGCTATCGTGCGGGGG
>CAYHFB010000434.1:0-3738 GCA_964355695.1 uncultured candidatus Brocadiaceae bacterium | reverse complement strand
CATTTTCAATAACATTCTTAATACTAACGTTTATTTCTTTCTCTAAAACACGGTACTGACTTTTGATATCTACGAAAGGAACGTTCATAAAAATACTCCACAAAAAACCAAATTACAAATTCTCTGACGGTCTGGTAGAAATACCGAGTTGCTCCCGGATTAACACATCCAGACCATCCTTGTACGGCTTGTCCACCAGATTATAGGGGCAATCCAAATCGTCTATTACGCCGCAAACACGGGCTGGATTACCATAAACTACCGTGCGGGGAGGAACATCACGGGTAACGACACTGCCTGCCCCCACCAGCGCGTATTCTCCTACCGTAACGTGAGGAAGGAGCGTAACGTTTACACCTATCCTGGCGCCTTGCCTGATGGTGGGACCTTTCATACATTTTGTGCATATAGGATGTGGGTCATTGGCAATCATTACCCCCGGCGCCAAAAACACATTGTCTTCAATAACGGTAAATTGTGAAACGTAAACATTGTTGTGGATTTTAACGTGATTACCGATCGTACAACTATAATCAATTGTTGAGTTATTCCATAGCGAAAAATAGTGTCCAATGGTATTTTCTTCTCTGATTACAACGTTGTGTCCCGTTTGAAGATAGTTTCCAATAGTAACGTTACAATAAATTATCGTGTGCGCGCGGATGCGCGCATAATCGCCAATAACGGTCGGCATAATGGGAATATTGCGTCCCGTGCGATAGCCGAGAATAACCCCCGCATCTATAGAACAGTTTCCACCGTAAGAGAAATCCGTATTCGTCATTTCTTACCCACCCCCGGCTGCCATTTTGTTAATTCCGTATAGTAGTTAAAAAGCTCAACAAACAGGCGTACAATCTCTTCCCGGCTGAGATCCTTTGTAGCGATATAGGATTCATATTCTCCCTGGCGCCCTTTAACCCAACTTTTTTCAGCAGGCACATCATAAATACGGATGTCATAGCGTTCCGGATGATTGTAGATAGGCGTGCCTGCATACGGCATAAAAATGTTGAAACCAAATTTTTGCGGACGTACACGTTCCATCCAACGACGCGTTTCTTCAACGGTTTCATAAGTTTCTCCAGGCAGCCCAATCATGATAAAAACGTTTGCTATAATGCCCACCTCTTTGCACATTTCCACAAAGCGTGTATTTTGCTCCACCGTTTCCTTCTTGTTTACAATATCTAAAATCTTTTGAGAGCCGCTTTCAACACCAACGCCAACTTCAACGCAACCTGCGTCCTTCATTGCCAGAAGCAATTCTTTCGTTGTACCGGACCGCGCGTAGCATCGCCACTTGATACCCAACAATTTCATGCGTTGACACAGTTCAAACAGCCGCTTTTTGTGGATGGTTAGCGTGTCGTCTAAAAACAAAAAGTGTTTGAAACCGTAAACGGCCATAAGGTGTTTAATTTCATTGATAACGTAATCCACGCTATGGAAGCGAACACCCTGCTGCCAGGCGTCCTTAGAACAAAAAGCGCAGGAATAGGGGCACCCCCTGCTGGTAATCAGTGTGGCGCCTTGTCCGCCGTCAATATCATAAGAATATGCACGGACGTCAATAAGATGTCTGGCGGGAAGAGGAATGGTGTCGATTTCCTGTATTGCGGGCGCGCGTACCAGCCTGGGCAACAACAGTCCTTTCTCTAAATGGCTGACAATCTGAATCATAGCCGACTCTCCTTCACCAATTACGGCATAATCAAAGCCGTCCTGCATGCATTTTTCCGGCGACGCAGACGGATGCGCCCCACCAATAACAACGCGCGTAGCGGGATTTTGATTACGAAGGACGTTAAGAATACGGAATGCCTGTGGATATTGCGGCGTAGTTGCCGTAACGCCATAAATATCCGCACCGGCGAAACGTTGCAAAGCAGTCTCCAGTCCATGTTCTTCGCCGGTCAAATCCGCCACGGTCACGTTTATTTTTTGCCGTTCCATTACCGCAGCCAGATAAAGTATTCCCAGCGCTGGAAAAGCCTTTTGGTTAATTAAGAAAGGACTTGGGGTCGATATCAGCGTTACCTTCAACCGGTAACCTCCACGGGAGAACCCCGCGTGGCGATAGATTGTTCTATGGCGACCATTATACGCACCACGTTCAATCCATTGCGCCCATCGGATAAAGGAACACGCCCTTCGGTTATGCAAGTAAGGAAATGATTGGACTGGTTTTTCAGCGGTTCGCTCGTATCTATCCGCGGACTAATAATATCGCCATCGCGAAGTTGCAGTTGAAATTCTCCGAAACTGTCTACATCACCGGTAATAGTAGCTCCTTTTTCGTATATTCTCACGCGTTCAAGGTTGTTCAAATCATCAAATACAATACGCTTCTTGCTTCCCACAACAACAACTTCCCGTACTTTGTTGGAGTTGATCCAACTTACGTGTACGTTGCCTATAACGTTTTGGGGATAACCCAGGGTAATGAGGCCGACGTCTGGAACGCCGTTCTTAAGAAAACATCCGCTCACGGCGCTTACCCATAAGGGTTGAGCGTTAAGCAAAAAAGAGAATATCGAAATATCGTGGGGCGCAAGGTCCCAAATAGCATTAACGTCATTACGGATCAAACCCAAATGGGTACGCGTAGCGTGCAAATAGTAGACGGTTCCCAACTCATTCCGGGACATACAATCCTTTATTTTAAGAATTCCCGGGTTAAAAAGGAACGTGTGACCCACCATGAGTATACGCTGCCGCTCCTCGGCTAATTGTACCAACCCGGCTCCCTGTTCAACCTGAGTTGATAGCGGCTTTTCAACCAATACGTGCTTGTTCTTTAATAAGCACGCCTTGACCACTTCATAATGTGTTACAGCGGGAGTGGAAACAACAACGGCGTCAATATTCGGATCCGACAAAAGCTCTTCAAGCGACCTCGTCGGGAAAACAGAGGGAAATTTATGATGAGCAAGACGTAAACGTTCTTCATTCAGGTCACATACACGCACAACCTCCGCCTGTGCCAATTCGCTGAAAATACGAACATAGTTAATACCCCAATAACCGCAACCAACAATTCCAATGCGTATCATAATATGTTCCTCGCAAAGTAACTTTCTTTGTCAGAAATAAATTTTGTATCAATCAACATTTGAGTCACACGGTGTTTAAAGGTGTGTTTTGCGCATACCTCCCGATACCCATTTTCAGCGATGGCTTCTCTTTCTTCATTATGTTCCAAATAGTAACTGATGATATCCTCAATAGTATTCTCGTTAAAATAGACAAGATGTTTTCTGTCTTCGAACAGCATATCTTCTCGATTGATTTCATTTGTTAGCAAAAAAGATCTGCATCCCAGTGCCTCGAAAACCCTGAGGTTGTAACCTGTATTACCCACTCCCAAATTCAGAACAATCTTGGACTCGTTAAATATGCGTACCATGTCTTCCATAAATGCCTCTGTTTCAAAAACATTAAACCTTTTTTTCAGCCGGTCCAGAAGCTCCCTGCGATTTGCATAAATGCTACCGACAAAAACTACATCGTGCTTCTTTTCTGTTCCGGGTATATACCGGTAAACGGTAGGATCGGTTGCAACCGGCAGAAAACCGCAATGGGAAATTCCCATTTGATGCAACTTAACCAATCCCCCCCGATTAACATAATATACATGGTCGTATGCATAGCCGCCATATTGCAAATCCTCTTGTGCGTGAGGCATAATTAAAACATCGTCCGGATACCAAAGAATGGCGGGACTACTTAACATTT
>CAYHFB010000433.1:0-3738 GCA_964355695.1 uncultured candidatus Brocadiaceae bacterium | reverse complement strand
GACGAATTATCAGACGATGGGTAATGTGCAACGCATTAGGGATTACCTGGCGTAGCAAAGCTGTAACCAAAAAACGTTTACCCACAAAAGACTTATAGGCGCGAATTTTCATCAGTGAAGGTGTACGGAGCTATCTGCCGCGATTTTTCCCATTCGTTTTCCCTCACGTCTTCGTGCCTTTGTGCCTTTGTGTGAGAAATATTTTTAGATATCCAGACCTGTATTTATCTTGTAACTGTTCACCGCAGCCGTCAATCTATTCCTTGCCTGGCTTAAAAATAAAAAAAGGGGGGGGTTGAACGGTTACGGTTCTTTTGCTCCGCCACGGTTAAGGGTTTGAGAAGGATTCCTTGTTTTAAGAAACGCATATTGTCAAGTCATTTACGATAAGAAAATCCGTTACATTAGCCAATCTTCAAACCGTAAATCTGTACCTGCGATGCTTTTTATTGCATTCATTTTGTCGTGAGTAATAAGCACAAGATTGTGTGCCATCGCTACTGATGCAATCCAAAGGTCGTTCTCACCTATTTGCAATTCCTTGTCAGTAGCAGGGTCGATCCACTCACTTATCCGCTTATTACGACTGTTTCCTTTTCGATCTTTTGGTGCATACTTCTCGAAGAGTTTTGCGCGAAGAGTGGCATAGTAGTCCCGCGCTATATTGTCATTTATGTCAAAAACGCGAAAGGCAGATAGTATCTGGCTGGCCTGTTTATGTTGTTCTGGACTGCCGTAAGGATCGATACGAAGCCCATATTCAATCTCGCCAATGGTTATGGGGCATAGAAAAATCCTTTCGTTCCGTGGTTGTGGCAATCCATTCCAATGTTTCTCTAATGCCTTGCATTCAGGACTGTTTTCACCGGCTTTCAGTCCGGCTAAATAGCCAAGAATGTTTGTATCAAGAAGATAGTAATCCTGTTTCATTTATTCTTCCATACCCAGGGTTTTAAGATAATTGATAAACTCCGTGTTGCGGATAATTGGAATTTGTTCCATGATTTTATCCAGCGTCGCGTTATCAAATTGCTCTGACTGGAAAATATGAAGGGGAATCCATGCGTTGATTTCGGGGGGGATATAGCCTTTAAATTCGAAGGGTACAGGGCGTTTGTGTCCCCAAAAAAGATCTAAAAGTTGACGTTCTAATCGTGGAGGCAGTTTATACAGCTTCAGTATTTCTGCGTCTATTTGAAGCAATGTTTTTCTTGCTTCCGCATCATCTTTCCTTAACATGGTTAAGTAGTGGTTCACAAGATAATCAATCATTTGTCCGGCGTCAAAGGATATTTCGGGAATTGGTATATGGGCATATACTCTTTTGGGAATATCCTTTTGAAAGCTATTCGCATAAACGAATGCCGATGCAATTGGCGAATTCAGCAAGGCTGCTAAAATGTTAACGCCATAGACGTTAGCTTTTGGCCAAATGCCATAAAATCTTCGGCTTGCAATGAGGCCGTTTCTGTCAATAGCAGCCGCATACCGCCACGGCCCTCTTGACATCCTTGAAGCCGGAACAATAATTTTTGGTTTTTCCCATGGGAGATTCCACGCTGTAGATGTTTCTAATCTTCTATATTGCCTATCGACCGACATATAAACAGTATCTTCTGCAATGAATTGCATCAATCCCGTTGTTACCGTAACAATACCTGGTTTTGAACCGGGGAAAGGATTCTGTTGGATTATTTCATCCCGTTTTTTTCCCAAGCTTAGTTTATACTCAACACCTTTGTAAATATCGGCTATCTCATTCAGGACAGTATATCCCTCAAGCCGTTCCCAAATCTCACGCAACAATGGCACAACAAAACGCCCTTGCATCTTATCGTTGAAGTAAGATTGTGGAACGTTGTCTTCGCTGGTAACACGATGGTGTGTCCGAAACGGAACCCGTTCACTATCTCTTACCTCCCGATACAACACATTCCGATTATTTCGAGGTTGCTGCTTTTGAGCAACAATAATTACCGTTTCTGCGTCTGAATGTAGAAAAATGCGATCAGGAAGACACGTAAGGGAAATTATTTCAAAGTTGCTAAGAAAGAAATCACGTTCCTTTTTATAGTCAGAACTATCTACAAATGAACGCGGCAAAACCAAGCCGACAAAGGCATTGTTGGGTAGGGCAGGAAGAGACCTGCGCAAGAGTTCAACCGGTTTGGGAATTTTGGGATTTCCATTCTCAACAACTTCAAACGGTGGGTTGGCTACGAGTATTGTGGTCTTAGACATTGTTGTTTCAAGTATCTTGTCGGCAAAGACGTCGTTTCTTTCCAGCTTCCAACCGTTTGATTCCGGAAAATCGGCCAACATGAGACACATACGGGCAACCTCAACTGAAAACTGGTCAATCTCTATACCCTGTAAATGGTTGATAAAAAATGCGTGTCGTTGCTTGCCGCTCCAGTCGCCAGGCAATAGACTCTTTATTCTTCTCATTGCCGCAATAAGAAAAATGCCATGCCCGCACATGGGGTCTGTGACATGCCACTGTTCTCTTTCTAAGCTCTCTATTGGAATTTGCGAAAGAACGTAATCTGCAATAAACGACGGTGTGCTGTGAATGCCAAGTTTCTTACGGCTTTCCGATGAAATAAATGAATTTTCGTATATGTACGTGAGGGTATCAACCGATATGTTGCTCAACGGAAAACTTTTATCAAATTTTTTTGATATGAATTCCAGTGTTGCTTGTGGAATTTTTGCGGCCTGGGTAGTTAAAGAAAACCCGTAATGATCATATACTGCCTGTAATGCCGTTTGTGGAATAGAAAAATCAATGTCATTCGAACCGGGGATATTGCGGTCTTTGAGTACTTTTGCGGCCAGAAGGCTAAAAACAACCGGAAAAACCGCTGATGCGTCAAAGGGTAATCCCCTTTTTGGAGAGTCTTCTTCGGCATAATGAAGCACAGCCTGAAGCAGGTGGTCTATTTTTTGGGAAGCCACTAAGTCTAAAGCTGGAAGTAGTCCAATATCAACAAAATCTATCTGCCGGGGGCCCGGTCGCGCAAATCCTGATTTTGCCCGCATGATAGCTTGGGGTTCCCAGTTGTCGTGATGTTGGAGAATAACATTAGGCAAATCGTCCGTTTCATACTGGTCTTTTAGCAGTGGTTCTTTTTCAGTGATAGCCCATCGCTCAGTTTTGCCGTTGTTAATAATAAAAATATGGGGCGCACCAAGCGCCTTTAATTCACGGACTGCAATGTCTGTCGAACGATCGGATTCGGCAAGTTGAATACCAAAGCAGGCAGAACGGTAATCAAAAGGCTCCTGTCCAAATACAGCGCACTTCACAGAACGCATAGGCGTATCCGAGGAAAATAAATCAACGTATTTATAGTCCTTTTGGATCATGTTGCGTCCATAACCAATTTCTTTGAATGCCTGTTCTGCCCGGCGTATGATATTATTTGTCATGACAATGTGATTACGTGAAAGATTTTTGCAGAAAATAAGTTGTTATTGTGTATTTCGTTTTTCCATAAACAATTGTCTTTGCTTCGTTTGGTGGGATAGATGATTATTTCACGCATAGGGATAAACTGTCAAGGGAAAATTAATGCTTTAAAGTCGCAAGCCAGCAACCCGAAACCCGAAACTCGAAGCTCGAAGCTCGAAGCTCGAAACCTGAAACTTGAAACTTGAAACTTGAAACTTACTTCAACACCACCCGCTTCAACAACAACGAATTCGTTACTACCGACACGGAGGAAAAGGCCATTG
>CAYHFB010000432.1:0-3744 GCA_964355695.1 uncultured candidatus Brocadiaceae bacterium | reverse complement strand
TTAGTAGATTTTGCCGTAAGTATTATTCGTACAGCGGAATCCTTGCCAAAAGCAAGGGCGGGAAATCACCTTGCCGGGCAACTTATTCGTTGCGGTACGTCACCCGCTCGCAATTATGGTGAAGCTCAAAGCACAGAATCTCGTTCTGACTTTGCTCTACAGGGCAAAGCATCCGAATGACCGATTTAAAATGGGGGGAAATTTCAAAGCATCAGTAGGGCGACCCTTTAGGGTTGCAATCCCTGGTGCGTGTTCAGGCAGTTGCAAGGCTAAAGCCTTGCCCTACGTACAAGCCCTTATAACCGGTAAATATTTTCCCTTTCTTGGTTTTACGGAGAACCACAAAGCGTGTTTTTTATCAACCCCGACAGCCGCACGAATAAAGACATCCCGAACCTCGCCGTTGCTTACGCCGCCACATTATACCAAAGCAGGGTTGTTGATCTTAACACGATGCCTGAGCCGGGCAACCGCTTTTGCAGTGAAAAGGAAAACGACTATGTCTTGTCGGTTCAATCAAGGAATTACGGCCATGCACGGAAGATAAAAGAAGATATCCTTGCAACATGCCCGAATGGTTCCGTTCGAACCCTGAAGGGTATCCTGGACGTCCAGTGCTGCTATCCCTTTATTACATTTGACGAGACCTTGCAAATCAACACCCCTTTTTCAGACGCGCTTCCCTTCCCCGATTACTCTTTGTTCGATTCGTTCGGGGCCTTTCTGTCAAAATGGCAATCGGGCGAATGGTACTACCCGCTGATGACGAGTATCGGATGTCCCTTCCTGTGCACCTATTGCATGAGCAGATGCAGGGTTTATCAAACCAGGTCGATTGATAATTGTGTTGCCGAGTTGAAGCTGGCTCAGGGGAAGTGGAACATCAGGAAGTTTTGTATTATGGACGACTGTTTCAACCTCAAAAAATCACGGGTTTTGGAGTTTGCCGAAAAAGTTAAACCGCTTGGCCTGGAGTGGATTTGTTCAAACGGGCTGCGTGCTGATTTGTTCGACGTGGAGATTGCCGATGCGATACGGACGTCCGGCTGCAGGCATCTTAGCTTTGGCGTTGAATCGGCCTCCGATAGGGTTTTGGGAATGATACGGAAGGGTGAAACCCTTGCCCAGATCGAGAGGGCCGTTGCCATCGCCAAACCACGTTTCGATTCGGTAAATGGATTTTTCATATTCGGTTTGCCGGAAACGACCCTTGACGACGATATCGAAACCCTGTGTTTTATTCTGAAACACGGGATTAATGCCCATCTCAGCGTGTACGTCCCCTTTGACAAGGGTATACAGGTGGATGCGGTTTTCAATGGGGATGCTTCCCGGAGACACCATGCGAATGCCCCGGATTCCCGCACGTACCAGGTGCTACGATGGGCGGAGAGGATCGGCGTTAAGGAATCGACACTGCCGGTATTTTATAAATATGCCTGTAGATTGTTCTTCCTGTGCAAGTTCAGACCCAGCCTTCTCCCCAAACAGTTTATTACTATTGCAAAAACAATCTATGACAAATATTTATCACCTAACTGACGCCCTTCCCTACAGCCATCTCGTTTGGGGCGGCGCCGAGCAACTTACCGCAAAATATATCTCAGCGTTGCGGAAACGTGAACCGGGAAGACATCACATCATCTGCCTGGAACCTTCGACGCCAGGGATTTTGCAGGATGCGCACACGATCAGGAGCGCCTCGTCGTTAATGAAAGCCGGGCAACGGCTTGCCGACCTGACGCACTTTGATTTCATATCCTGCCTGTCTCTCTTTGCATTGTTTTCCAAACTGCCCGCCAATTCCATTGTTCACATCCATAATTGCAAATATCTTTTTTTCCCGGCCATAGCCGCCAATTATCTAACCCGGATACGCATGGTTATGTCTGTTTACGATTACTGGATCCTGTGCCCAAAAGTCTCGCTTGACAGGGATGGAGGGTTTTGCCGTTCGATGGAAGGACGCCTTTGCGCCGATTGCTATGGGTGCCCCGGAAAACGGCTAAAACAAAGCTATCACCACTGGCGCAGAAGATGTCTGCGCGTGGCTCTCCGGCAAATTTCGTTATTCCACGTGCTGTCGCGTTCGTCCGGGGAAGTCCTTCAAAAAGGCGGGATATCCGAACACAAAATCACCGTCCTCCCACAGGTTATAGAACGTGAGGAAATTGACGCCGTTCACCCCTTCCGGTTTCCCCTTCCCACGATCTTGTTCTCCGGCTGGATGGACGCCAAAAAGGGACTGCACGTTGCAATTGAGGCCTTCGGAAAAATCGTCGTCCGCCACCCCACCGCCCGGCTCGTCGTTGCAAAATTTAAAGCGAATGAATTGTATGAAGCTCAAATCAAGGCGCGGATTCAGGAGCTTGGATTGCAGGAGCGGGTCATTTTTTATGACCGGCTTAAGCGGGCTGAGTTTATTGCCTTTCTGAAAGGGTGTGATTGCCTGATAATTCCTGAACAGTGGGAGAATATGTCACCCGTGATTTTATGCGAGGCCATGTATGCATCCCAACCCGTCATCGCCTCAAACGTGGGGGGAATTCCTGAGTTTATTTCCGATGGTTATTCGGGTATACTGGTAGAGCGACACGACGTTGACGGCTTTGCGTGGGCGATGGACAGCCTGCTTTCTTCAGGGGAAAAACGGTTACTCATGGGAAGCAATGCGCGCCTGGATGCAGAAGACATTTTTAACGAGGACATGATACTTGACGGATTTGACAAAATGTATCGAAAGACCTTAGATGGGTAAAACCAATCCCGTTATAGACCCTTCCAAAACAAGTTGCGTTATTCTTTGCGGCGGAAAGGGTAGCAGGGCATATCCCCTGACCCTTGAAAAACAGAAGGCGATGATTACCGTTTACGGGAAACCGATTCTCCAATACATCATCGACTATTGGACTCCCTTTGCCTCCCATTTTATTTTTGTCGTAAAATATAAAAAAGAGGAAATCATCCAATACGTCTCCTCCCTTTCAATAAATGCATCCTTTGCCGAACCGGATGACCTGCGCGGTATTGCAAGCGGCCTTCTGTGCGCAAAGGACCTTGTACGTGATCAATTTGTAGTTGTTTTAGGTGACTGCCTTTGCAGGGGACAATTTGATCTGCCCGCGCCTTTTGAGGTAGGAGTGGGCGTTTACGAAACACCCTATCCGGAAGATATACAACGCAGTTATTCCGTGGAAATCTCGGAAGGAAGAATCTTTCGGGTCGTGGAGAAACCGAAAACACTTCCCAACAATCTTTGCGGGATGGGATACTACTTTCTCGACCGCAGCATATTCGATTACATCACCAGAACACCTCCCTCATCGCTGAGAAACGAGGTTGAGATTACCGACGTGCTGCAACAAATGATCGACAGCGGAAAGATATTACGCCCCTTCACCTTCACCGGCGATTACCTTAATCTGACCTACCCGGCCGATTACAACCGCGCGCTGGAGATACTTCACCACACGTAACATTTAGCCCCCTCAAACAAAGTTTTTGGCGAGATACGTACCGCCGGGTATCCCTTGAAGGTGCAAGGCACTGTTATGTCCTGGCTCGCACCTTCAAAGGGATGGCGTGATATATTTAAAACCCAATGGTTCTACCAATATGCCGTTCCTACGGTACTAATACGGTTATTCTGCTTATTTTCTACCAATATTTCGTTCCTAACGGAACTATGCACCTGAATTCGCCGTGATTTTTATACACAACAAATTGCTGCAGACATGGACACAT
>CAYHFB010000431.1:1872-3765 GCA_964355695.1 uncultured candidatus Brocadiaceae bacterium | reverse complement strand
ACAGATCAAACCGCCAATGAACGCTAATAAAGAAACCCATTCGCGTGTATTAGCGTGTATTAGCGGTTGCAGAGACGCCCTGGCAGGGCGTCTATACGGGGAATGCACCCATGCTGAGGGGATTCATAGTGGAAAAAGATGAAGCAAGGTCAGTTGTCCGACACATTTTAGTAACGGGCGCAGATTTAATCCCGGACGTGTAAAATGGCGTCCTAAAGATGTACCGGAAATTCAAAGTTAGAAGTGAAAGGTCAACAGAACATCCTCTCGTTTCCGAGCTACCACTTGGGAATGCGCCTGTACCAGGGGTTTCGCCCCTGGCTATCGCCTTTCAGCCCTTCTGGCCTGCAGTAGTCTGCCGGTTCAACCTTGTAGATAGAACCGTCACGTTTGCTCCCGCCTACTTTGTTTCCTTGAGCAATAAGCCAACAATGAATGATTCCGTTCCCGAAGTAAAATTGGTTACCAGCCACGCGTCTTTGGTAAAACAGGAAATCGGCAAATTGCCGGATACAACGGAATTCACCGGTTCACCGGCAACAATCACCATAGGAATCGAGAGCATCATTTCTCCGTAGCCCGCAGTAATCTTAGTTTTAACGTTACCGGCAATCATGTTTGCAACCTCGCCGACAGCGTCGATTATATCCGTCGTAAATTCGCTAAATTCGGACATCAACATACCTGACGCAATTTGCATCGCAAATTTCCTTGTACAAAATACACCAACGATCCCATGGTACTTACCCATAAAGCTAACGAAACTGGCGACCTCCGATTTAAAGAAGGAACCCGTTGTCAGTGAAACGTCCGTAAAGTTCAATTCAAGCATTATCATGGTCTCAAACAGCACCTTCGTAGCAGCTTCGATATCTTTGGAGATATCATCCATTAGTATCTTCAGTTCCATTGCAATATTCCTTTATACTAGAAACCTACAAATTCCTGTATTTATGAGTTTCAAGTTCTCATTCTTTAGATGCCTGGTATTTATTAAAGGGTAGTTCGTTATGTTATCTTTACTTTTATTTATCCGTTTTGCAGCGCAATGATTTCTTGAACGGCGTTAGCGGCCTAATCCCTCTTTTACCGTATCCGCCTCTTGCGCTGTTCGTTAAGAGATTTCGTGCTGCATATTTCCTGCATTTGGGATTCCTTTATCTGTAGAAATTTTATGCCAATTCCAGGATCCTGTCCGCGGACTCCCCATTTGAAAAACCACCGCAACGCCCCAACTATGGGCGTTTCATCACTTATACCCTTGACGATTACCCAGACGTTACCGGGAATCGTCCAAACCTGGTTCGTAAAAATAAAGCATCCCTTCTCCGAGACGTTAAGCGTTATTGTCTGCTCAACGTTTTCTTCCCGGAACGCGCTATCTTTTGATAACAGAACACTATGATGGAAACCTAATCTCTTTTCGGTACTGATCGTTCTTGCGTCGAAGAAACAGCATTGTTTGCCGACAAAGTCCCCCAAATCGCCACCCAATAAGTGCTGTCCGGGATAATAAGTCCTAATCGCCTTTGTACTTTCCTCCCATTTCAGGTATAAAACGGGAAAATGCGTAAGAACGTTTTCCACTAAATCCAAGTCATCGTGCGGCGCTTTCATCTTAGTGGCCAAATCAATCAGTATCCCATTATAGGGAACTTTTTCCATTGAATAATAGAGTTCCTTAAAAGTTGCGACCACGTTGCACTGGACGTCAAGGGCTTTAATCGCTCTGTTGTAGATATCTCGAATTTCCCCTTCAGGCGAAACAAGCGCCAGTCTTATACTCATTGACCATTATCTCCTTTTGGGTATGGTGTAAAAATAAAGCATAAATTGAAAAGTAACAGTATAGCGTTTGACACGCTATTTGTCTAGTTTCTATTCGTTAAAAAA
>CAYHFB010000431.1:0-1772 GCA_964355695.1 uncultured candidatus Brocadiaceae bacterium | reverse complement strand
CTACCGCCGACGTCCTTGATTGAATCATAGAGCAACTGGATAATATACCGGTGGTTGTGTATATATCCATGCGGCTCTTTCTGGCTAACCTGATAGTTGTAAGCCGCCTTGAGAAGTTTAGCATCAAACTTAGTGTAACTCGCCCGCTTTACCGTGTCCTCAAACCAGTATGGGTTGGTGCTAGCGACATAAGTGATCGGCGTTCCAATCGTACCCAATGCGTAAGCCTTGATCTGGGTATAAAGAGCCTCTTGCATTCCTGTTATCTGGGCGCTTGGACTACTAGCTGCGGAATTATCTCCGAGGTAGTTAGGCATGTTGTACAGCTTGAGACCCGAAAATTCAGTCATTCCGAGATGGCAGGGATTGCAATCGCCAACCTGCGGCAAAAAGTGATGGTCCGGCGCATCAGCCGTCCCTATTCTCATGTGGCACTTAACGCAGGTGTTCCTGTTGCCGGCATGGCTTAAGAAGCTGTTTTGCCCGACATAGGTATTACCATCGTACTCATATCCACTCTTCACCTCTGTGCCAAATAGCGTCGCCCCTGCGGCATAGTAGTGAATATTGATAAACGCAAACGCTATTGCCCCCGTGTTAATCTTATCATCAATAGCTTTCTTCGATGCCCTGCCCTGGTGGCACATCATGCAAAGATTGCTGTCATTATCGATACTGGCAGACAAGCCAGAGGGGAAAACCACGGTGTCCAACGTCCTTCTATTGAAAGCGCTATCCTTATGACAGGCATTGCAATAGAGCATCTCGTTCTGCAGACCGGTCAGGTAAGAAAAGTTGTTATTAGGTATTTTATTAGTAACATTGTTCTGGTACGTGACGTAATCCTTTACAATATTGGTAAAGCCGGTAGTCGTGTGGCATCGCTGACACGCCTGCCGTCCCGTACTTGTGCCGACCCCATTGTCCTTCCAGTCGTACGCCGACCATGGGACGGCGGTAAGATCGCCATGCCCAGACTCAGCCCACTGCATGTTGATGGTCAGATCGGCCGGGTGCGGATTGTGGCAGTTCAAACAAGCAGTCTCACTACCGCGGTTGACATTGTAACCCTCCAACTCCTTCGTGGCCGGATCATCATAGTGGTTCTTACGCAGCCCGGAAACGGCGGATTCATCATGATAGCCGACGATCTTACTATCGCTGTCGTTTAACAGTTGATGGCAGTTGGTGCAGGTATTAAACACCTCCGATCTGGCTTTCGCCGTACCCGTACCGGCTGTCGCAGCCTCAAGCAGATCACCGGGCTTATGGGCGTTGTGACATGTTCTGCATTGTACCGGAGAGAATGTTTTAAGAGGTTCCTTACCTGAAAACGCAGCAATCAGGGTAGAGCGGTCACCGTCGATATCTTTGTACATCCTGGCGCCCTCATCGGTATGGCACTTGGAGCAAATCGCTTGAACCGCGGTCATCCTCGAGTTCGTATAGATTTCAGCGTCCTGGTTGGTTTTCCTATGCGGTGAACCTTTGTATGCCTCTACAATTCCCGGATTGCCCGGTCCACCAGCGCCGGCCGGAAAGTCGTCCAGATGCGGCGCCGGGAAATCAGCATTGTGGCACCGTCCGCATTGGTTGAATGACGGCGCACTGAAGCTCGGAATCCTGGATTTGGGAGCATGAAGATGTGTTTCGCCGCCGCCGTGGCAGTTTTCACAACCGATCACCGGTCTCGAAACCTGGGTATTATTCTTTACGTCAACATCACCATCGGTGTTAACGAGCGGCAAGTCTTTTACTTCCTTGTTGTCCTT
>CAYHFB010000430.1:0-3782 GCA_964355695.1 uncultured candidatus Brocadiaceae bacterium | reverse complement strand
CATCGTAACATACTTCTCATCGGTTTGGAACATTTATTTATGGCCGAGTCCCTTAGTGTTTTGAAAAACGTATTACCAATAAGTTCCGTAGGAGCAATCTGTTTGTAGCAAGATAGGATGCCATGAGACATTAGCTCCGTCAGGAGCGACCTGTCTTCCTGTCACTCAAAAACAGGCCGCTCCTACGGAGCTGTTTACCCGATTGAATTTTATTGCGCTACAAACAGATCACCCCTAACGGGGCTATTGTGTTTTTGCCTCATCCGCAGAATCTGTGGGTATGTACAGGTTACGGCAAATCACCAGGTTTGTGATACCTGGCTGTTTGCAGGCAATCAAGTGATTTATAACGATAAGCTTTTCCCCTAGTCCGTTTTCTTTACTTTTTTTCAGAATAAACGAACGCAAACAAACGCCAATACGACAAAGAACCTTCATCGCTGAGGACGCGGAGAACGCAGAGAAACAACGACAACTTTTAACCGCCAATACACGCCAATACACGCGAATGGGTTTCTTTATTAGCGTTCACTCACGTTCATTAGCGGTTAGATATGTAGTGCTTTCTGACGAGTCTTTTTTCTCCGCGACCTCCGCGTCCTCTGCGGTAAATTTGTTTTTCCCTGTGATTGGAACTATAAAATGCTACCTATCGTTAGACTGAAGTTCTGCAAGGTGTTCATTTGCCGTCCCCAAGTCTTACTTATTACCCACAGATTCTGCGGACGAGCCGTGTTTTTTTGTGTCCCCTTTCGTAACCATGGTCAAAAAGGGAGAAGATTAGGTTGCGGCGTAGACACGCCATGACTCATGAGTGTCTTGCACCCCCAAAAGGATGATCAATACGACCTAACTGATTTTGAAGACCAATTAGAAGAGGTTCAAGAACCGGTCTTTAAACATAAGCCTGCAATAAAGGTTCAGCGACAGCCTAAAGAAATCGAAGAGGTTAAGAAGATAGCTAAATCAAAGGGTATTGGCTACAATGTTATAATTCGAGAATGGATTCCTGGAAAAGTCCATGTTTCTTAATGCCCTATTCCAAAGATGTGCAGGCAGATTCTGTCGGAAAAAAACAAATGAAATGCATGTATTGCCAAGGGGAGAAGGTATGAAAGAAAGCGTTTTTTGTCGCATATCCACGTGAGGTGGTTACCGGTATTGGGATGTTAAAACGATTGAGCCGTTGCCGTTTGAGAGAGATGGTTTAATCATTGTTCTGTGTCGTGAACCTGCACCCACAGGCGCTACCGCTGTTGCGCGACAGTGGTGACGGACTATCATGTCGCGCAAACGGGAGGTACCCATGCGGAAATATACTTGCTGTGACAGTTCTCTTCCTCGCAAGCCTTTTAGATTTTATCCAACAATGAAAAACTTTTTTGTGATAATAATATGTTGAGACCGAAACAAAAATCTGATGTTCGGGTTATTCCTTATAAGGATTGTTTAGCCAAGACCATCCCTTTAGAGGCTGGAAGTAAACCGGGCGTATCCGTTAAAACGCATTGTCTTATCGTTGGGTACGTGGCAAAGGAACTTTTGAGCCGCTTACCTGTTTGGCTTAGGGAAAGCCTCTTTCCCAAGGGCAGTGAGCTGATTGCGGCGGCGCATGACGTGGGTAAAATCAGCCCGGCATTTCAAGAAAGGATTCATTTCGATATGGGAAAGAGTCTGGGGTTAGTTGATCCTGAACTGGACAAACGCATCGGTTATCATTCCAGCGTTAGCCAGGCAGCGGTAAGCGCTTGTTCAAAATATATTCCTGGAATTTTGGGAAGGCATCACGGCAATTCCCCTGCAAGCGTTGAGTCACCCGACGCCGAGATTTATGGCGGTTCTGGTTGGCAAAAAGAGCGTATGGATTTGTTAAGCGCTTTAAAAGAAGGCTTGAATGTCGATTGGCCGCTGGTATCCTCTGACCTTCATGCAGACGTTCTTTCAGGGCTGACCACCGTTGCCGACTGGATTGGCTCCGGATCTTTATTTGATGAGGTGAATCAGGATTCCTGGAAAAATTGCATCTCCGAAGCCTTGGATCGGGCAGGGTTTGTTGCTCCCATAATTCGCAAGGGGCTTACTTTTAAAGAAGTTTTTGGCTTTTCTCCCCGCGATATTCAAACTACCCTTGGAAAGGCCATAAACACCCGAGGCGCTTATGTGTTAGAAGCTCCGATGGGTGAAGGGAAAACCGAGGCCGCTCTTTATGCCGCCTACCAGATGTTAGAAAAAGGGGACGCTACGGGTATTTATTTTGCCCTTCCCACGCAATTAACCTCTGACAAAATATATGACCGAATGAATCAGTTTCTTGTGAAAATACTGGATGAATCAGATTCCAACCGTCGCTCTTTGCTTTTGCATAGTTCCGCCTGGTTGCGTGATACTGAACTTGGGGCAGACGGCTCTCCGGGTCACTCGTGGTTCAATGGCGCCAAACGAGGCCTTTTAGCTCCTTTCGCCGTGGGTACGGTTGATCAGGCCTTAATGGGGGTGATGAATGTAAAACATGGTTTTGTGCGAACGTTTGGACTCGCCGGCAAGGTCGTTATCCTGGACGAGGTTCATAGCTATGACAGCTATACCGGAACCATCCTTAACGAACTGGTTAAGGCGCTTCGTGAATTGCATTGTACCGTCATAATCTTAAGTGCAACATTAACCGATAAACAACGGTATTCTATTCTGGGCGCATCCAATGATTCAGATATTGAAAAACCTCCTACGCCATACCCGCTTATTTCCGTATTTCCCAAAGAAGGTATGTTGCAGGAATTGGAAACAGCAAGTTTAAAAGATGCTAAAGTGTATCTTCGCATCTCAGCAAATGACGATGAGGCGATTGAGGAGGTTCTCTTTAGGGCGGAAAGGGGAGAACAGATACTGTGGATTGAAAATACTGTCGCCGAGGCTCAAAAGCGATATTGCCTTTTGGCTGCCAAAGCACGAGAAACTGGGGTGGATTGCGGGCTTTTGCATTCACGGTTTCTTAAAACAGACCGGCAAAAAAACGAAAATAAGTGGGTAGGTCTTTTTGGTAAAACGGGACGCGATTCCCGCCGGGAAAAAGGACGGATCTTAGTGGGAACGCAGGTTTTGGAACAGTCTTTGGATATAGACGCGGATTTTTTAGTGACGCGTCTTTGTCCCACAGACATGCTTTTTCAGCGTTTGGGGCGTTTATGGCGGCATCGTGAAAATGATACCATTCGTCCGGCTGAAGCAAAGCGCGAGGCATGGGCTTTGGCCCCGGGTTTGAACGAGGCGATTCAAGACCAAGAAGCCCTTGGCAAGTCATCCAAGGTTTATAGTCCTTATATTCTTTGCCGCACGCTTGAAGTTTGGCAAAACATTTTATCCGTAAATCTGCCAGGCGAAATTCGGACATTGTTAGAGGCGACCTACGAAGAACGCCCCGAAAAAGAGAACATGGCACGGTACAAGCAAGAAATGGAAAAAGAACGGGATAAGTTGACCAGGCTGGCTTTAACCGGTGTTTCCAGGGGAGGTAAAACCTTACCGGAATGTAAAGCCTCTACCCGATATTCGGAAACGGAATCCGTGGAAGTCCTCTTGATAAAAGAGTATACTTGTGGAGAAAATGTAACCTTGCTGCGGCTGTTAGACGACTCTGAATTATTACTGCCAAAGTTTGCTGATGCCGCAACACGCCGCCAAAAGGCGTCCGAAATATTGAAGAACACCGTGTCGGCGCCGGTCTATCTTGCGCCAATTGCAAAAACAAAACAAATTGAATGGCTAAGAAATTATGTTTACTTAGG
>CAYHFB010000429.1:0-3789 GCA_964355695.1 uncultured candidatus Brocadiaceae bacterium | reverse complement strand
TGTGTTATGATGGCAGTTGGGGTCTAAGTTTTTTTTATTTCATGAGGTTGCCCTGCACTGTCCCCACCGATAAATCGGTGGGCTATTTCCATCTGTCCCTACGGGACAAAATGCACGTTTACAAGAAAATGGGAATGCACCCAGCGAAACCCAACAAATTAAATTACGGGTCGCCACACTTAATTTCAGGAACCTCACTTTACTTTTGCGGTACCTTTGTGTCAGACTTCTGCCGACATATCCTGCTCCTGAGACGACCACACGAACTCCCCCGTAGATATTGGAATCTTAGCTATTTCTCAGCACTGAGTCAATAATCAAATACAATACCACCTGAATTGCCCTGCTTATTGTAAACCGCTAATAAACGCGAATGGACGCGAATGCCATTCCGTGATTCGCGTGTATTCGCGTCCATTAGCGGTTCCCCCGTTTTTTCTCGTTTGCAAGCAAGGTGTGGAAATGAGGTCGTAGTAGAATAGAAGTCGAAGCAATGGGTTTGAATTCTGCCAATGGTTTAACGTTCTTCATGATAATAACCGTCTCTCCACCTTCCACACGCAGAAGATCAACCGATAAATTTTGTTTTACTTCATCAATGCTAACCCGAACCATTTAATCAAGCTTCAGACATTTTTGTTACATGCGTAACGTAGAGTTGTGCGGCGGAGCGTTAGCGGAGTCCGCTGGAGCATTGAGTTAGGTATTACGTACACCATTTACATTTTCTATCCATGTTGCGGGATCAATAAGCTGTTGGCATTCTGAAACAAACAGGCGCTTTACTTCCACAATTGCGGACTTGCAAGACCAGCCTTCTTCATTGTAGCCTAATAGAGAAAAACTATCCTGCTGTGGCAAATTGGAAAGCGCACTTCGTAACTTTTTGAGTTGAATGCTTTTTTCTATGTTCTCATCTGTAAGGTGTGCTTTTTTTTTATTGTTTGCGAACTTAGTAAAGTCTATTGCTACAGCGACATAAAACCCCGCCTTTAGGCAATCTAGCGCGGATTGCCTGACTCCGCGATAAGCAGAGGCCTTATCATTGCCGTAGTCATCTGGATAGTGATTTGGAAGAAGTAATTTTCCCTTATCGCGCAACGAAGACAGCCCTGTGATGTATTCGTTGCATAGATCCCAAAACTCTTGCTTTTTGATAGCCGGGTCTGTCTCGCAGAGACCCTCAACTTTTGTGAGCATGTCGATAGCTTCATTTGCGAAATTTCGGATTGGCTCTCGATAGCTATTCCAAGCCATCAGAGATTGAATTTTTCTTGCCTTTGATTGCAACACGTAACCAATTACAAATAATGCAAGTGTGTTGAACAAACTAAGTAAAGGAGCCTTAGCAATCACCCATGCAATTATGTCGTTAATACAGATCAAGATACTCTCCCTCTTAAATGCCTAACCAGTTATTAAATAAACGGATTCTTCCCGTCAATATCTATTTTAAGTTGTTAGTCCCACATTATAATTTTAGATTACTACGGCTTGGATAATAGCACAGGATTCAATTAGCAGTCAATAACACAATGATTTGACGTATCGAATAAACTTATTTATTATGGTTCTTCAGGTAATCGAGTGGGTAAAAGACGTAGCGAAGGAGTTCCATCTGGACTGGGATACGGTAAAGACGTTAGAGATGGCGGATGTGATTTTTAATATTGCTTCAATTTCTGGCGTATTTATTGTTTTTATTGGGACCAACGCCCCAGATGAGCGGTTGCGGCGGCCTTTTGCCGCATCCGGTTCCATCCGCTGGTTAGGATAATACTCTGTGAACTCACTTTCCCACTCAACAATCACTTTTCACTGCTTTTTATCTTTAAGCTATCGGTCTTTTTTCTCAGTTCTTTCGTGCCTATGCTCCAGAGGCTTAACTGCTCGGCCTTTGTCAAATTTGCAATTTTCTTATAGACGAGTTCGGCTCCTTTGTGTTTCATCTCAACGCAGTCAAATTGTTTAGTCTTCATTATTAAGTACCTCCATAGGCGAGTGGATCGCAATCGGTTTATATCCGTTTAGCACATTGACGGCATTAAATAACGGTATCTTCCTGAAATTTACAATATGCTTGAAGTTCCAGCTTACGATTACATCGCATTCACAAACTGTTGCAATTGCAACATGCAACGCATCATCATACCATTTTTTGCTTAAGATACGTTCTTTTATGTATGCCTCCCGAAGTTCAAGGGTATTATTGTCGATCCCGGCTATTTCGCCATAAGGAAGCATTTCCTGAAACAGGGCATTTCCGTTGTCCGGGGCTATCTCCAGTTCTTTATGAACTACTTCAGAGATGAGCAAAACCATATTGCCTGAACGAACGAGGTCAAAAAAAGCCTTGCTCCAGTTCTCTTACTTTTTCATTTATTTCTGCTACTGTACCAGAACCACCAAGCGCACGGATAGCATTAATAACGGGATTAAATAGCTGGTCATAGGTAGGTAATTTAGTTTACCTCTTTTGTAGTTTCCAAGACGCGCTATCGCCGTCTTGAGTTCATTTTGCGGTGTCTTCTGGGATTTCTTGATAAATCCGTGCAGCAAAATCATGTACTTGCCATCAACCGTGAAAAAAAACCCGCGCAATGCCATTCCGTGATTCGCGTGCATTAGCGTCCATTAGCGGTTCCTCCACCTTTGAGCTTCTTAATATCGCCGTCATCAGTCAGGAGTTTCATTTGAATTTAGGAGAAATCCATGAAGCAAATTCAAAGGCAATATCCTTGTGTGCGTATGTACCTCCATATCTTCTCGCTTTTGCAACAATTCCCCTGGAATGTGTTTTTTCTACCCACTGTTTAACAGTAAAGAATAAATCTGTTAAGGCCAGCCTGATTTTTAATTCCCTCGAATTCGAGGGAATTAAACTCTGTGTTATACATTTCCTCCCATTCAAAACGTATTTGCCCGTAGCCTCAAATAATGGCTATTTCTATTGAGCCGCCTCCGAGCGAGGTTCGTCCACCCGCTCAATCACCTGAAAAGGCAGGACGATATTGGTCACGTCGCAGGTCTTGCCGTTCCATATCGATTTCACTTCCCGCTTGTCATTAAAAAGTAAAAAGCGGTATTTATCCGGCAACGGCATATCCGCATCAACCAGTTTCATAATAGCATGATTTTTAGCAGCAGTAAGTTTCATTTACAATATCCTTTTGTTTCGGGCAACAGGTTATTTCAGCGGGCTAACGATTGAGCATCACCGGCACGCAACCACGCCGACATGGAACCTAATGAATGGACATCGCATGATATCGGTGTGGTTACGTGTCCGCGTGCATGCCCTGATTCGGCGAGTATCCGTTATAAGTCAATCTTGTAATTCATCAGAACCGCACTCTCTCCTGCAAAATATGCGTCGAGCAAGCGCTGCTCAATTTTGTTCTCAATCTGTGACACTTTCCAAGATTTCTCCCGGTCTGATGTCTTGACGAAGATTTCAAAGACATATTCGCCGGGCCGCCATTCGTTAAAGGGGTATTTCTCGTTGTTCTCTTCTTGAGACAGTAACACGAATTTCTGCTTAGCCTCTCGTGCCCCAAGAGTAAATGCACCGAAGGCTCCCACTATGTTTTCGGCGTGGACACTGCGCTTACCCTGGAGAAACTTTGCATAATCGACTTCAGCCAATGGCGTATACAGTTTCACCGTATGATCGCTGGTGTTCACTATCTTTACTGCGATCCACTCAACGACTCCATGCCCGTATCCTTCATTAATGGGCTCCTCAGTAAAATCTGTGGGTAAGTTGAGGTTCAGGTAATTTCCCAAGTG
>CAYHFB010000428.1:0-3795 GCA_964355695.1 uncultured candidatus Brocadiaceae bacterium | reverse complement strand
AAAAAACATTGCTTTCACGTCAGAAAGCAATGTTTCTCTAGCCTGTGGCTGTGTTTTGATGGCAGTAGGGGTCTAAGTTTTTTTTATTTCATGAGGTTGCCCTGGATTTGACCGGATAGTGTTTAGCGGTATCCTTCGGCCTATCAGTTATGCAGTGGGAATACAGGCTTTTCTTCGAAATCGTAAGGTACTTATACTCTAAGCGGTTGAGATTTTAACTTTTCCAAAAGACCGAAGTTTCACGTCTACAAAGGTTTTCAGCCGGAATTTGCCAAAAATAAAAGTTAAATTTTAGCCCGTTCGGAGTATAACAAAAATTATAAGGAATGGGTAATGACCCAATCAACTGCAATAGTTGAAGCGGCCAATAATATTCACGCGAGCATTGTGGTTACGATATTAAACCTATTTCATCGTGTAACACTCGAAAAGAAGAACTGGTACATGAACAACAAAAGAAATCAGGCATTGATGTACTCTGAATGGGCATAGATTAAACTTTTGCAATTACCTTCAGAATTAGAGATAATGCTATCTTTCATTATCTCTAGTCCTAAAACAAGCGAGGTTTTTTAGAATGCGTGTTTTGCCAAAACGGAAATCATTTTCAATTCAGTTTTGGGGGCTATTTTTTCTTGTCGAAGCGTTTTTTTGACTGTCTGGTAGCATTCATACTCCCGTTGCATGAAAAAAACTCTTCTATCGAATAATTTCGGTGAAAAAGCACAAAATCGGGACGTACCGCTCCCTCTTCTGCTTAAAAGACGCAGCTTTTTTTTAAAAACTCTTACTCTATTTCCTCTACACCCAACTGATGCGGCGGATTCGCTCCCAAGTTTCAATGAAATCCTTCAGCCAGTCATTATAGCCGAGTTGCTAAGTCCCACAATAACTGCCCCAAAAATTCTAAAATTAACTAAACCTATGAAAACGAGGTAAGAGGGATTTAAGGAGGTAGGCTGTGTCAAGAAACGAGGAGAAAAGAGCTGGGTCATGGGATGCATCCTTTAAAAAGATTGGAATTCGTTAAGGGCTTGATTGAAGATATCCAAGGTGACAATTTGCGATTGATTACAGGAGGCGCTCATGAGGCAGGCGGTGGAAATGGCGTTGATTTGCCTGGGAACGCCCAGGCAGAGAACTCGTGGATCAAGTCCTTGACGTTAGTCAAAGACTTTCGTTTGCAGAGACCCCTTTGCTTTCAAGTCTTGCATAAGACCTCCGTTTTGTAATGTATTATTATTTATACGCACTAGAGGCCATAAGGGAACCCTTTTTTATTTCGTTGTCAATATTCAGTTCCATGCAAGTGCTGTTAAATACGGCTTACAAAAAAGTCGTGTCTGTTTAGTTATGCGCAGATATATGGCACTAAAACAAGCGAAGTTTTTTTGAATGCTGGTTTTGTATGTTTTTCAGTCTGGGCCGGGGTTCAAATGCCTCAACCGTAACGCATCGCAATTGCCGCATACCTCATCCTGATGCGCGCGGAAGTATTGCATGTTTTCACTCTGCCAGACGTCTTTTATGTCTTGTTTCAATAGGTTGCCCACCTCGTATCGGGGCAGGTCGCAGCAAGGGGTGGCCTTGCCGTCAATATTGACGTACAAATAATCGAATGGCTTGGGACAGTATCTGTCAAACCGGTACATCGCGGGGCGCAGACGCTTGTAAAGGAATCGGAGCGGCCTGCTGTCAAAGGCGGTGTAATTGTTATCCACCTGCAATCCTGACTTACGTGCTATTTTCTCGGATTCTTTATAAATATCCAATTCTTCTTCCAACGTGGGTCTCACAAAGTTCTTTCTGCCCAAGGGTATGTTTAAGCGTACCAGATATACCCTATCCGCCCCGGCCTCCGCGGCATAGCGGACGGTATCCAGGCATTGCTTTTTATTGTGCATGGTTATTTGTATGGTAACCGCCGGCTTTTTTTGAGGCGACCTTTGGCGGAGAAGCGCCTCAATGTTCTTCCTCACGACTTCGTTCGACGGATGGCCTTCGCCGGTGTTGTCTTGCGCCTCTACGCTGTCCAGAGAGATGGTTAGCTTGTCGAGCGAAATTTCGATAAACCGGTTGATAAAGGGGGCAAGCAGCAAACCGTTTGTGGTTGCGCCTACCGTGTGTCCCTTGCTTTTTGTATATGCAATCATCTCAACAAGCGAGGGATGGAGCAGCGGCTCTCCCCAGCCGGTGAGGGTAACGTGGTACCTGGATGCGCGCCTTTGGCCTGAGCCATGGGTAATCCTGTCAATAATGAGTTTGAAGAGGTCGGGTGGGATGTCGCTTTCGGGCAGTTGGAAGGATTCGCGCGGGCACATGCCGCACGTATAGTTGCAGCGATTGGTAATCTCAATCTGGATACGTTCGGGTTGTTCGGGGAAGATGTAGAAGGTTCTGCCCAGGATACCCTTCGTGAGATATAATAATTTGGAAAGCATGGTGTTTTCGTTTCAATACCCGATAGAGGATGGTTGGGGAAAAGGAAGGGCATCTGGAAGAACAGGAACACAACGTTTGTATTCAACCACCAGACGATAGATCACAACTCTATTGCTGATGGCTGAATACTTAAAGGAAGAACTATGGAGATTGCTTACCAATGTCTCATGAAATGTGAAGTGGGTGATTTGCATTAGGCGGTTCAATGGCTACGCACACCGGCTAGCCATTATCAAATTCGCCATCCTCGTCATCCAATACCCGCTCAATTTCAGATTCAATTTCTCTTCTTGGATCTAGTACCAATTTTTTATATCTTTCCTTGATGAGCACCAATCGTTCACATTTCTTTCGTTGGTTGTCTGTGGCATACTGTACGTCTAAAATCACAACACCTACCTCCTTATGATTCTTCATATATATTCATTACAACAAAAAATGATGTATGCTGCAAGTTCGTGAGATTATATATTCAACTCGTTTAATGTCAAGTTAAATTGTTGTGTCTGCTTTAACATCCGTCACGCCGTAAAAAAGCAGCAATATTTTCGCCCACGGTGCTTACGGTCATAAGTGAATCGGCTGCCCGATTGTGTCTCTAATGTGCTTAAGAATTATTGTGTTTTGAGAAAAACCTTCGTCCAGCGGGCTTATGACATAAACCGGGGCATAACAACCGATTTGATGCAATCTTTCACGGGCTTCCGCTACGTCGCCTTCGCTGTCATCTGCATATTTATTAATGACAACCAGGTCGATTTTGGGAAGTATCTGGGTGGTCGATCGTTTGATTTTTTTCTCCCGTGGGGTAACGACAAGGATGCTGATATCGGCATCGTGCGCGTGGAGGAAACTATTGCCCTCTACAATGACTGAGTCGGTCTTGCCGAAGCGCGATAGCGCATCCTCTATGCCGGCCTGCAGGTGATCCGAATGCGCTTGTAACCAGACTACCTTTCTTGCCCCTGCGCTGTTAAATAAGGCGGTATCCTTGCCCGCCTGGTTGATTTGAAGGGGGTCCTCGGCAACGGTGTAAGGATGTTTCATGGTTTCGCACACGTCGCATTCTGAATGACGGGGACAATTATTCCCCTCATGCCGCGTCGTAATTTTCAATGCGGAAAAGCTCCATAAATGTTTTAAAAGGAACTGTACAACGGTAGTCTTTCCCACCCCGCTGGCCGTTCCTGTGACAGATATGATCTGCATGATTATCGTATTACTCCGTTAGAGGTAAATATCTTGTACGCGTGCTTCTCTATGCCCTGACGGGGCGAAATAACTGAGCCCAGGGCATCGCCCACATGTTTATACACATCTTTCGATGTGGCTTACGATTAACGGCCTAATATC
>CAYHFB010000427.1:0-3797 GCA_964355695.1 uncultured candidatus Brocadiaceae bacterium | reverse complement strand
GCCCCGCTGCGCACGTAAGTACGCCCGCGCCCGATACGGTTGCTGTAATCAGCATAGGCCTCCAGATTTTTGTTCCAGGCCTTTCCCCACCATGTTTTCGCAATGGCATTGCCTTCTATTCTCACGGGCTTGATGTCCTTGTTTTCCTTCATTAACTTCTCTAATTTCTTCTTCGCCCGCTGCTGTTTTTCTCCCACGGAAACGTATCGTGGAAATTCCCAGAAACTCCTCATAATGGCCTCCCTTGTTATGTAAGGTTTACAAATAAAATGCTCATTAATTTACTCTCAATCTTCTGTGGACTGAGTGGACTGAGTGGACTTTGTGGACCGGGTGGACGATGGGCGTGACGACCGTCTTTCGGAACGCACACGGTAGAGGCGCTCAGTGAAACCTCCCTCGGTCTCAAACAACTTTGCCAGTGCAGCGATCTGGCGATTGAGCAAGCTACAAGCAACCACCAGCAGTACCAATGCGGCGTTGGCCGCGATCTCGGAGTAGGCGGGCTTCGGTTTTTTCTGTCCACTCAGCCCACCACGTCCACCCAGTCCACGCTCATGCTCCTCCTGCACCCACAACGCCACGTCGTCGGCAGTGGCGCACCTGCGGTCAATCAGGCTTTGCCTGCGGGGATCATCGCACCCCCACATCTGCATGCCGCGCTGACGCAGGAAATCCTCGTAATCGAGCCGTAACTCTTCCAGGCTGGCGCGCGCTACGTTTGTGAGTTTGAGTTCAAACTTTTTCGATGTTCCCGAAGCCTGACTCCCTTCGGCAATGTTCTGCACACCCGACCGCGCAGCCTGAACCATTTGATCGTGGGTACGGCTACGGCTGTCAATGTACCGTTCGCAGAAGCGCACGGTGACGTCATAAACCAACTGCGATACCTGAAAGCTTTTCAGTTTCCGGTAGCCGCCATGTTTGGGAATAAGTGGCTCTTTTTCAGACATAGTCTCATCCTTTTCTTCGGAGAGGAATACCCTCGCCCAAGTGTTCATAAGCGCCACCCGTGGCCTACAATGCCAACTTGAAAAGATCCAACAGCTCGCGATTGCCCATTTCCGTAATCAACGACTCGCCGCTAACCTGTATAACGTCTGCCGTCAACTTTGTCTTCTCGCACAGCATGTCGTTGATTTTCTCCTCTATGGTACCCTTCGTTATGAATTTATGCACAATGACGTTTTTCTTCTGACCAATGCGAAACGCCCTGTCCGTCGCCTGGTTCTCAACGGCGGGATTCCACCACCGGTCAAAGTGGATGACGTGATTTGCCTCCGTCAGATTCAGTCCCACCCCCCCTGCCTTTAACGATAATACCATGTAAGGAATATACTCGCCACCCTGAAATTGCTCCACAAGCTTCTTCCGCATACCAACGACGGTGCTGCCGTGCAGTACCAGCCCTTCCCGTTCAAATATCGTCTTCAAAAATGCGTGTAAAGGCGCGGTTATCTCCTTGAACTGGGTAAATATTAAAACCTTCTCCCGTTTCTCGTAGATCGTTTCACAAATTTCGCGCAACCGTAAAAACTTCCCGCTGTCCGCCTCTTCATACGCGTCCGTTCCGAGAAACTGGTCCGGATGGTTGCAAAGCTGCTTGAATTTCATTAACGACGCCAGAATAATCCCTCTGCGCTGCACCCCATCCAGGGTTTCAATCCTTTTAGCCAATTCACTAACGGCATTTTGGTACAAGACTATCTGCTTCTTGCTTAAACCGGCATACGTGTGCATTTCGACCTTCTCCGGTAAATCGGAGATAACGGATTTGTCGGTCTTCAATCTTCGCAGAATATACGGGCTGATTATCTTCTTCAGCCGGGCATATCCGTTGTGCGACTTCTTCACCTTGCCGGCAAATTCGTTGAACTCGCTCGCCGTCCCAAGCAACCCCGTATTGAGAAAATCAAAGAGCGACCATAGGTCTGTCAGCCTGTTTTCAATGGGAGTCCCCGTCATAACAATCCGGTTTTTTGACTTCAGCGTTTTTACCGTCTTCGTTTGTTGTGTGCCGGGATTCTTGATCGCCTGCGCCTCGTCCAGTATCACGTAATTCCAGGAATAGGCCTTCAGCCATTCATACCTTTGAACGAGCGCGTAAGTGGTAATTACCAGGTCTAATTCGTTCAGCGACGCCTCGTCCTTCACATCAACCTTTTTATCGCAGTGAGCCTCGGGATGGGCGATATAGTAGTTCATATCGGGGGTAAAACGGATTATCTCGCTGTCCCAGTTTGAAATAAGCGAGGCGGGAATTACCAGCAGGCTTGCATTTTTCTGTTTTCTTTTTTTAAGGATATGCAAAAATGCCAATATCTGAATCGTCTTGCCAAGCCCCATGTCATCAGCCAGGCACGCCCCGAAACGCAAGGAATCCAGGAAGCAGAGCCAATTCACCCCTTTTTCCTGATAAGGCCTGAGATGCGCCTTAAAGGTGGTATCCAAGGTTACCGGTGGAATCAAATCCAGGTTCACCAGCTTCTCCATAACCTGTTCCAGCCATTTGCCGTTTGACACCTTGACGACGTCGTCATCGCCGGGCAAGCCCAGTAGATTGTGTGAGTACAGTTGAAGCCGCAGGGCGTCGCGCAAACTGAGGTTTTGATCAGCCATAAGTTTACGGGCTTTATCGTAAGCGTCGAGGGTCTGCTTCAGCTTCTCGGTGTCCACGGCAATCCACTTGCCCTTTATGAACGCAAGGCCATCCGTTTCCGCCAACAACCGTCTGGCTTCCTCCTCAGTTATGGGCATATCCCCCAGAAACAGGCCTACGTTAAAATCAAGCACCGCATCCATCCCTACAAAAGCAGCGCTCTTGCCGCCCATCTGAATATTTACCTTAAACGGAGAGGCCGCTTGCTTCCACCAGTTTGGAATCCGGCACAAGATACCATATTTTTCATAAATAGGGATTTCCTTCAGAAAACGGTAGGCCTCCTTCTCGTCCCATGCCAATGGATGAAACAGTTCGCCCGATTCAAGGATGCCCGCGATGTGCGCACTTTCTTTAGCGGCAAGATGAACGGTGGAAAGAAGCTCCAGCAGCTTGCCGTTGTCCTTGCTATACTCAGTTAACGCGTATTTTAGCGGGAGGTGTTTAGACTTGCCCTGCTTGTCAACTTGCGATGAATAGGTGGCGAGGAAGGCAAAAGGGAAGTCCTGATTTTTGTTTTCAACAAGGTGGAAATAGATGCGTCCGACAAGGTGAACGTCGGGGCTGTAGGTGTGGATGAAATCCTCAACCGTCCCCTGGTAAATGCTTACTTCGTACTGAAATTGCGCGTTGAGCGTAGACCAAAGGAGCTTGAGCAATTCTGCGGTCAGGTACTCCTGCCCCGTCATCAAGGGCGCGCGGGACAGCATTTCGCCCATATCCTCTTTTTCAAAGGGAATGGTAACCTGGCCCCGAACGTTTTCCAGTTCAGGCGTTTGGCGAAGCCGCCGGGCAAATTCACCGGTAAACGACCGCCAATAATCGAGTGATGGCGAGAGGGGTATCGTTTGGTCTGAAAATCCTAAGTACAGGAGGAAGGACTTAAAATCGGTTTTAAACCGGTTACAAATCTCTTTTTGCAGCAATTGCTGACTTTTGCTTATCTGTTCAGCAACCTCGTTCCATTCCAACTGCAACGCGCCATTGGGCATAACTACGGCATTTAGCTCAACATTCATACTGTGTTAGTTCACCGTGAATTAGAATTTTTCAAAAGGTAAACAAAAGGACGGGGCTTTGCCCCAGACCCCAGGGTTTTCAAGGCATAAGAGGAACTCTGGTTCGTCTTTATTTGGTT
>CAYHFB010000426.1:0-3808 GCA_964355695.1 uncultured candidatus Brocadiaceae bacterium | reverse complement strand
GCCCTTGAGAACTACTCGAAGGCCATCAAGTGGAAGGAAGACACCCAGCAGCGCCACGCATTAGGCGGAACCTACCACCAGATTGGCAGGGTATATGAAAAACAGAAGGATTGGAAAAATGCCCTTGAGAACTACATGGCTTCGTTGCAGTGTTACATTATGTTTGCAAAAGAAGACCCGAGGATTGCTACAGTAGTAAATTCGCTGCAAAGACTCCATAAAGAGATGGTAAATGCCGGTGCAGCCATTCCCGCGGAGCTAAAAGAGATTATTGATGGATTGGGGCAACGATAGACAGCGCCTGAACGCGAGCGGGTGAAAGGGCGTTTCGAATGACGAAGGGGCGCGGCGAAAACCACGGGGAACTGCTAATGAACGCGTATGAACGCTAATAAAGGAGAACCCCGTGTTTGATAAAACAATAACGCAAAGCCCTCGACAAGCAGGTAAAAAGGTTTTACGGCGGTAATTCATGGGGATAATAGCGTTCTGTACTACAATCCATCAACTTCTTGTTTTTTATGCTCGTTTTTCAAAATGCAAAACGGTAAGGCATTTATCATCTGAGGCTTACGTAAAGTTTTAAGCATTGAGTTTTTTGTCATTTGAAATTGTTTCGTATTTCGATATTCGTATTTCGAATTTGGTTGCGGCCAGAGGCCGCGCCAGGTGGGTGATGGCGTAATCAACCGTATAAAATGCATGGTTCAGGTTGCAAACCTGAACCCGCCAAAGATTTTTCCGCCGCCGGAAGACGCCTCTTTGACCCACTCGTCTACCCGGTTCGCCTCGCGTTCCAGAATGAGAGGGTCAACCTCGGTACGGTCATCCAAAGGCTTTCCCACCCTCATGTGCTTTGCAACCTTTTACCAGCGCGTCCGCAAAGTTCGAGACAACGGATTCGTGGACGTACACCTGCTGCACCGGCACGCATACCTGCCCCGCGTGACAAAACCCGCCCTTGGCAAGCAGCGGAACGGCCTCCGCGAAATCGGCGTCCGGCTCAACAATCACCGGGGCCACGCCTCCGTGTTCCAACGCGCAGCGCGCGCCCGGCGCAAGCTTTGAGCGGAGACCCAGCCCACCTTAGCAGAGCCGATGAACGAGAGAAAGGCCACGCGCGGGTCGGTTACCAATTTCCCCGCCGTCTCGTTGTCGATAATCAGCGCGCGGCACCATTCGGAAGGAAGTCCGGCTTCATGGAGCGTACTAACGAGGTTCAGGCAGGAAATGGGGCGTTGCGAGCGACGGTTTTACAATCACCGGGCAACCCACGGCCACCGCGGGAATTACCTGATGCACGATGAGGTTAAAGGGATGGTTAAAGGCGCTTATCGCCGCCACAACCCCTATCGGTTCGCGGAACGTGAAGGCGAGCCGGTCTTTTGACGGGGGGTAAGTTCCAAGGGAACATCCCTCCCCACGACCTGCTGGAGGGACGAGATGGCTACCTTGACTAATTGCCCGCAGGCAGAGCTATGGTACCAGCACAACACAGGGAAGTCGTTCCCTCGCATCAGCAGCAATCATTATTGAAACCTGCCGAAAACGCAAGATATCACCATGGAATTATTTGGACAAGGTGCCCTCTCTACGACGAAAAGGTGGAACGACCCCATCTCTTCCTTGCCTGATTTAAAAACAAAGGGGGGACTGAACGGTTACATCATTAACGACAAAAGTGGCATTGGTTATACTTGGTTTCAATCCTCATCCAGCCCGAAGGCTGGATGCTATCCGGTGGTGTCTGAAGCATATACAGCGAGATACGTTTCAATCCTCATCCAGCCCGAAGGCTGGATGCTATGGCGCCTCTTGGAACCTGTTTAATTTCAGGTATTTACGTCCGCGTATTTGCGAACCTCCCATTTTGGCGTCCATTTGTGACTGGTTTTTAATAGCACACCTCCTTTAAGATGAATTGTTATAAGCTTTTACATCGTCCGCGAACCTCCCTGTGTTTTCGGTGGAACAACAGGTTCGCGCTAAACAATCAAAGGCTCGTCAAAGAATACCGTCTTGTTAGTGCCATACTCCTCCACATATTTATCCCGTGGCTCGTGTAGCCGGTAGAATCTCAGGCTGTCTTCTTTCGTATCAATTTCTTTCAGTAAACTGTGCCGCAAGGTTTCAAACTGCGCTTGGTCTACCGAACATTCAAAGACGGATTTTTGAACCCTTTGCCCAAAGTTTTTGCAAGCTTGGGCAACCCGGCGAAGCCTTTTGCGTCCTTGTTTTGTTTCCGTTACAACGTCATAGGTAACTATTATCCACATAACCCCCTCCCGGTACAATATGTTTTTTTGGCCTTTTACGGTTTCGTCCGTTTGGCCGTGCCTGCACACGCAATTGTGGGGTTATAGGTTTTAAATGCAGGCGGGACGCCTGCGCTACAACGTTATAGCATGGGTGAAACATTTGCCAAATCTGGCGTGATTGCATCGCGGTATAAGCAATCAAATGTTTCACCCCAGCGTATACCCACAGCACGAGATCACAAAGGGCGCGGGCACCGCGCCCCTACGTGTATATAGACACGCATACACAAAACGAGAAATTTCTATACGATCAGGAATACATGACCGGTATGTATTCCTCCATGTCCCCCCGCAAATGCCGCGCTAAGAGCCTTGCCTGCACGTGCGGAATCAGGCCGAAGGGGACTTTTTCCTCCAGGAGCGGGTGGGTGAACTCCTCCTGCTTCCGCTTCTGGTACGCAACCACAACGGTCTTCCTTCCCGCGTCATTCAAATATACCGCGCCCCCCGTCCTGTCCTCAAAATCCTTGCCGTTAAGCTGCCGGAGGTTGATGAGGGTAAGGGCAAGCCTGTCCGCCAGCACCGAACGCAATTCCTCCATAAGGTCAAGCCCAAGGGCCGGACGCCCCGGCCTTACTGCGTGCAGAAACCCCATCTGCGGATCAAGCCCCACGCCCTCTAATGCCGACACACAGTCGTTCAGGAGCAGGGTGTAAAGGAACGACAGGAGGGCGTTCATAGGGTCTCTCGGCGGACGCCGCGTCCTCCCATTCATGAGGAAGGTATCACGGTTTTCCTTGACCATCGTATCAAATACCTGAAAATAAGCGCTAGCGGACACACCCTCAAACCCCCTGATTTCGTCAACGTTGGCGCTATTCTTCAGGTTCTGGATCGCGTCTGAAAGGACGGTAGCCGCCTGCCTCAATCCGGCCTCTATCCCGCCGTCGTTTGCCTCTCTTGCGCCGCGTAAGTGGATTTGCCGTGAGTTTTGCAGCTTTGCGGCGACAATGCTTTTGGCGATGGACGCTGACTTCTGCACGTCCCTTACTACCTCAAACTGCGCCTGCCTGAGCAGGACGTTTCCCGTTGTTTTACCAACGACCCTGGCAAGAAACCGCCCGTTCATGTCAAGAAACACGATGGCCTTGCCGTTTTCCGTGCAGTGGTGCATAAGAAACGGGCTCATCATTACGTTGCCAAAGGTAAAGAGCGCGCCCAAATGATGCAGGGGCGCCTGAAGCTGTGTCTTGCCCGCTACTTCGACCTTGACCGTTTCGTGGTCAAGCGTGAGGTAAGCGCCTTGCGTCATTACGTAAAGCGTGTTCAAAAGTTGTTTCATGGGTTTTTCCTCCTGACAGTATTTGTCCTGGCGCGGCCTCTGGCCGCAACCAAATCCGAAATCCGAATATCGAAATCCGAAACAATTCCAAATGACAAAAATCCGATGCTCAAAACTTTACGTAAGCCTCGCCTATCCAATACTTTACGGTTGTGCATTTTGAAAAACGAGCATAAAAAACAAGAAGTTGATGGATTGTAGTACAGAA
>CAYHFB010000425.1:0-3847 GCA_964355695.1 uncultured candidatus Brocadiaceae bacterium | reverse complement strand
TTTGGCGTATTAATGGTTCTAACCTCCTAAAGTTAAGTATCGTGTCCCCGGAATTGGCCCGTTAATCTTTTACAAATAAAATAATGTCCGTTGCAAAACACCTATAGGGCTGGTAAAAATAGTTGCAATATTTTTCGTTTTGTGTTCTATTAGGATGTCACCTTAATAAAAAGGTAATATTCCAACGTGGGCTTTGCCCACAACCCAATAGAAAAACCATACCAGCCGCTTCTACAGAGGGATTTCCGGGTATGACAACAAAACAACTTGTTTTTTATTACAGTTCTGAATCTGTATGGTACTAACCTTTGATTTTGCTGGCCGAGGAGGACATCCTGTGCAACAAGCTCTCCCCATAAAAACAAGCGCTGGCAGTATTAATGAATGTCCGGCAGATACCTCAAAGACGTGTCATGGTGCCAGAAGTCCCGCCGATGGTCTGTAGACCGGTTTATACAGACGGTATAAACCGGAATGGGCAATTTAGTTAACAGGCTGTCATTGCTTAATGTGAAACAATTTACAACACGTGATAAGGAGGCACGGCAACTTCTTAACCCTACAACGCCACTTAATGTTTTGCCATACTACATACAGCATGGTTTAGTTGGTAGATATACAATAATCGTATTGGATTTGGCAAATGGCGTAGTAGGGTTAATATATTCCAAGATAGTCTGTGTTTGCCGTTTTATGCAGACTGTATAATCATTGTTAGCTATCTGGGAGTTTGGAGATGGATGAAACCACGATTTCTTCATTGGCATTAATTGCTGCAGTGTTATCACTTACATGGCAAGCATTCGTATGGAAGAAACAAGATGTACAGGCACGGTTGAAAGACAATCTCACATTACTTGCTGAATTAAAAATGCGACTAGCGGAAATACCTGAAGCCTATAGATTCCATGGAATCACAAAAGAAATGTTGCAAAGCCATCAAATTAACGAAAAAGAACTTTCTTACTTGACGGCAAATTTTATATCGGGGCAGATTTATTACGAGTCTATCAGTGGAAACAACACCGAACCATTTCATGAGAATGATTACAGAACAACGATGTGCAGAACCGAGGGGGTTAAAAAAGCGTGGCCGCTCGTCAAATTATTGCTTGATGACACAAATTACCGTAAAAAGATTGAAAAAACCATCGGGCGATTTAATAGCTAACCCGGCGCTCAACACGGACGCGCGCAAAAGCAGCGCGCGCCGGTTAGCTCTACGTTATATGTTTGATAGATACAGATAAATGCTACAATTAACGGCATAACAATCAAAAGGAATATGGCTTGAACAAAACAATTATTACTATTCTCACTAGCCTGTTGCTTGCTCTTATCACTATAGGGATCAAACATTTCCTTGCCAATACATGGGATGCCAAGAACAAACGAGCCAATCACGCTATAAAAGTTATTGATGCCTTCCAACCCGAATTGGATGCTATTATTCAAACATCCGAAGACTGTAGGCTCATCATGACTGATGTGGCCTACAGAAGACATGATAGTGCTATTCGGGATTTCATGCACCATCTTTCCTATTTTGACAGATTCAGATTGAAACGACTTTGGCATCGCCTCGCAATGTTTAAGTTAAACAGGAAACAACATATAGCATTCTATGAGCAATATAGTGATTGCGGTTCTCTTGAAGAAAGAAAAAAGATACGTCCTATTATCGAAAATCGCATTCAAGAAATTATATCCTTTGTCAATCGATAGAATCTCACATAATAGACGGATGGAGCCGATTATGACGGCTCATCCTTAGCGTTATGCCACAAAAAAAGATACCTCTCCAACCGTGGAACATGATATACTAAGGCAAGGCTAATATTCTATGCGGAGGTAAACATGATAAAGCCTCAGGAACTTTTTGACGAAGCCGTTTCTCTGCCAGTCGAGATAAGAGCGTAACTTGTGGATGAGCTTCTCCGAAGCCTTCATCCCGTTCGGAAAGAAATAGACGAATTATGGGCAGCAGAGGCAGAAAAGAGGGTTAAAGAAATAAAAAGTGGTAAAGTAAAAACAATACCAGGTGATAAAGTCTTTAAGAAAATATTTGGCAGGTAGAACCCTTGCATTATTTTTTCCATCCTGATACAGAAAAGGAGGTTATTATGTTAACAAAAGTTCGAAAATGGGGTAATAGTCAGGGTCTCCGGTTCCCTAAAGAAATTATGTATCAAGCACATATATCAATCGGTGACGAAGTTGATATTAACGTTCATCATGGTGAAATTGTCATCAAGCCTGTCACGAAAATTCGCGGGAAATACAATCTAAAGGATCTTGTTTCCGAAATTCCGAATAATTATAAAGCAAAGGAGGCTAGCTGGGGAAGACCGGTTGGAAAGGAAGAATGGTAAATGGAAAAGTATATTCCTCGTAAAGGAGATTTTATTGCTTTGACATTCGACCCGCAATCTGGTCATGAACAAAAAGGACGGCGACCCGCATTAGTTATCAGCAATACCCTTTTTAATCAAAAAACCGGGCTTGCGATGGTGTGTCCTATTACGAACAAAGATCATAGATACCCCTTTCATATAAAGATTTCCGGTTCTGTGTCTCTTACAGGCTTCGTAATGGTTGATCAAGTTAAATCTGTTGATTATAATTCACGGAAAGTAAAATTTATTGAGAGAGCGCCCGATGAACTACTAAACGAAGCGCTTGGAATTTTGGACGCATGCATTTATTAATCTTTATTTGCCCAAAGCCTGGTAAGTTGAGTTGGGTGAAACGAAACCCTACTTTTCTTGAATACCACGAATGGTTGATGTTGGGTTTCACTTACGTTCAACACAACCTACACGACTGAAAAAGGATTTGCATTTTCACGGTACGGTACGTTTGATAACCGCAACGCAGATTATCCCCGACAAATTTTATGCCGCCACATTCATCGTCGGCGCCACGAACGTGCCGAATATTTTGGACATTGAAAAGGTAAAACCGGGAACCCTCATTGTGAATGATTCTGGGCGTGCCTGTTTTTCACTCACCGCAGCTATTCAACGATTGGAAAGGAAAAAGACCTCGTATTCACCGACGGCGACGTGTTGTGTTCGCCCCAGCCGATAAAAAGAAGCGTGTATCTTCCGCATTTTGTTGAAGATGGTTTGGGACAAGAAACGTTGGAATCCTTTTTATTCTTCAATCCCAACATGATAACCGGTTGCGTGCTGTCGGGGTTGCTCTCTGTCGGTTTTAAAGAAATCACACCGGTAACCGGCCGCGTCGGATTAGACACGTGCGTGCAAAACCGTCACCTCTTAAAACAGCAAGGCTTCAATGCCGCCCATTTACATTATGAACGGTATGAACCGTCAGAAGAGATAATCACCCATTTCGCAAACCAATACCACCGTAGCTCAGGGCTTCAGCCCTGATGATCGCTTGCACGGCACATCGTGCTATTGTCAAAAAAGCAGATTTTAGAAAATGCAACCCGTAAATACCCAGAAAAAACCAAAATAAGCTTGCATTCTTCTTCATTTTTGTATTAACATCACCCCTTTAAAAGGAGCGAAAGATCAGATAACGATGCTCCCTGAATTGCTTAAAAAACCGCTTTAGTACCACCTGTGAAAGGTCAGGGCGGTTCATGAGAAGCACCTGGCCGAAGGCTGGGGACACGTTCAAATACCTGGCGCACTCGGCCGCTAATATCCCAATGCGCTGAAGGAATGGCGCTGGCAGTGGATCTTTCCACTGTTGGAAGGTGGCTATGGTATTCGAATCGTAACGATTATTGTTTTAATATTAATAAATATAGGACGTATCACTGTTCATTCGCTATATAAAATTCAAGTAATTGTAATTTCACGTTTCAAGCTGG
>CAYHFB010000424.1:0-3857 GCA_964355695.1 uncultured candidatus Brocadiaceae bacterium | reverse complement strand
CTGAACACCTTTGCCCCCGTTTGCACAAATGCATGGAGGTAGGGCAGCGTGCATATATCACGCGCCAGCAACAAATGATTACGGCAATATTGATCCACCTCAATGGGGCGTATCTCGCCACGTTCGTCCTTAAGGGCGTACCCTAAATAGCGGCACACCTGCCTGCAATGATCTTTCTTGTGGGCCTTTGAGGTGACCATCGCCGGGATGCAATGCTCAAGCACCATACCGGGAACGGGGCCATGAACAATGCATTCCACGGGTAACGCATCGGCAAGGGTTAACTGTTCAAGATGATGGAGCGAAGATTCAAATGACGCAGTCATACCACTTGCCCCTAATTCCTGCAGCAGGCGCAATGCCTTCGTGTTAAGCACGTTCAGCGAATAATCAGCCAGCGCCGTTAAGCCAAACTCCTTGGCCAGCCGCAATGCGCCTAAATTATGGACTAGCACGTAATCAGCCTTCAGCAGTGACGCCTGCTCAAAGAGCCATTTTACGTCCGCCATTTCCTGTTCAGTAGCTATTCGTGGCGTGCAAAACCCAATGGTCTTTCCCGCATCATGTGCCATATTACAAGCGTCGCGATACGACGACTTTGTCCAAAACTGTTGCCGCAATGGCGAGAATTCACCATGTAGGTAAATGCGGTCGGCTCCGTTGTTCAATGCAGCCTTGAGTGCATTCATCGAACCGACCCTTACTGATAACAGTGGAATGTCTTTGTGCGCATTTTCAACGCCATGGTTGTTTGCCTCTTCTTCCTCAGTAATCTCCATAGTTTGCGACTCAAATGGATTATCGTAGACGTCTTCCACGGTAAGGGATTTTTCTTTTGCTGCCCGGCTCAGAAAGAGCGGCTCACGGTTTCCGGAAGTGTCTACCAACGAAGCCGACGCAGGGGCAAATGCCATGGATGTGGTAAAATCACGCACGCGATGGTTATACAATTGCTCATAGTCTGCAAAATTCATGTAATAGGCGGAAGGATTGTCGTAGTAGGTGTCTATTGCCTTACGGTATATCCCAATGATCTCTCTTAGGTGATCGGTGTGTCTCATGCGGCCTTCTATCTTGAAAGAACAGATACCGGCATAAACAAGGTCGGGAATGCTCTTCAAAAGGCACAGGTCCTTTATCGCCAAAAAGTAGCCCGACGGCAGGTCGCCGATAGGCTGTCCAGAGGAGCTTTCAACAACGGTATAATTCCAGCGGCACGGCTTCATGCATTCTCCGCGGTTGGCGCTCTTGCCGAACAACACACCGCTGGCATAGCACTGACCGCTCTGGCTGATACACAAGTCGCCATGTACAAAATACTCAACCTCCAGTCCGGCCTTCTCATGTATCTCTTTTGCCTGAGCCAGGGAGATGTCCCGTGAGGTGACAATGCGCCTCACGCCTAGTTCCTTCAATGTCATGGCCGTTGCTACGTTTTGGACGTTCATCATCGTGCTGATGTGGACGGGCAGGGAGAGACCTAATTGTTTGACAAGGTGAAGAATCCCCAAATCCTGGACAACGATCGCATCCACGCCAATTTCCTGCAAATATTCCAGAAAGTAACCGGCATCGTTCACCTCAGCATCGCCGAGCAGGTTATTTACCGTAATGTACAGTTTTACGTTTCGTGCGTGCGCGTATTTAACGGCCTCCAGCATTTGTTCGTCCGTAAAGTTAAAGTCAGACCGGTGCATGCGCATATTAAAACGTTTTCCCCCGATGTACACAGCGTCGGCTCCGGCCTCAATTACGGCTGTAAGCGCCTCCCAACGTCCGGCAGGGGCCAGGAGTTCAATATTGTCTTTTGATAAATTCATAACGTCCCTTCTTAATTGGAAAATTGTATTGACAGCACGTCATCTAAAAATTATGCTCATAGGTATGAATAAGACATTAAGCATTCTTGTATTTGCCATTTTCTTTGCCCTGCAACGTTCCGTTATTGCCGTGGATGCGGCTCCCCACATTTCCGACAGGGAGATCGTGGAGTCCCTTACGGAGATACGGGGTGACATAAAAAGGCTGGAAGACTGCCAAAAAAAGTTTGGAGAAGAACTGCAAGCGGTTGAGTGGCGACTCAATAAGCGCATGGACGACAAATTTGCCGACTTCCGATCAGAAATAAATGGCAAGTTTACTGACCTCCGGTCTGAGATGAATGGTCGTTTTGACGATATGAATCACCGCTTCGATACCCTCCAGTGGATGTTTGGTCTTTTTGTTACCATAGCCTTGGTGATCCTCGGATTTGTCCTTCGTATGCAATGGCAAATGCACCAGAGACAAACCCGGATAGAGACCGTTCTTGAAACCCAAAGGGACGAACTTTCCTTTATAAAAAGGATCATCGAAAAACTCCTGCCACCGAAAGGCGTGCTGTAACCTGCGTAATTTCCCATTCAACCCATGCACTTGGTGACACAGGCATCCTGCCTGTGCTTTAAGTCAGAAAAAAGGAATCTCCCCGACAAAAAGAAGCAAGAACTTCTTGTGCAGGGGCGCTCCCATGCCGGCGCCTGGGAATGAGAATAATCTGTTAATAAACACCAACCTTTGCATTTGCCTCAAGTCCCTTTAATAACTTCGGGTTTCTGACTCCATCCTGATAAACGCCAAGATACCTGGCTTCCGTTGAAGGCTCAATGCGGACGGCCTCGTCTCGCTCAAACATATTAGGGATGAAGAATGATTCGTCGAGGCGGTGAAGCAGCACCTGTCCTTCCTCGCCATAGTCAACCACCTGCGAAAGACGGTTTTTATCCGGTTGAATACCGTCCTTCTTAGAAACTACCTGCACAACCATGCGTGGCCCCGGGGGATAATAGTCCAGATTGCCCTCTGCAGACTCCGTGATTTCCATACACAGGCCGAATAACGTGTTTCCGTAGCCGGCAATGTGAACCGCGTTGGGAAAGGATTCTCTCCTCAATCGTTTCAAGAGTTCTTTTTCAACGGCAACGCCTCCGTAGTGAATCCCCTTGATTGCCGTTCTTTGTTCCCGATTCATCTCTGCGGCCAACCGCTCCAGCAAAGGCGGCGTTGAGTAGATTACCTCCACATGCTGCCGCTTAAGAATATCCAATGCCTGTTCAATGACGTGGTTCAGGTATCTGTTAAACCCAAGTGAGTTGGGGACAAGCTTCTTTATCCACCGCGGGTCAAGATCAATCGAAAACGGGTCCATACCGCCCATTCTTTTTACAACGTGACTGACCGCCTTCCCAATGATATGCGGACCGCCCGGGCCTGCCCACAACCAATTAACGCCCACAGGAAACCCCCGGTATGTGGCAACGTATACAAACCATTCCACAAAGACCATAAAGAATTCATCTCTAAGATATGCCGTTACTTTGGGAAGGCCTGTTGTGCCGGCCGTCTCACCCAGTATCAGGTTTTCCTTGTTTTTATGGTAAATCTTCGGAATAAAATGTTCTACTGGGTAACGGCGCAGGTCTTCTTCATCCATAGGCCCCAGCAAGTAAAGTTCGTTAAACGAAGTTATCTCTCTTATCACATCAATTCCCAGTTGCTTCTCTTTCTCCAGCCAATAGGGCGTTCCCGTTGTCGGGTCAAAGTGGATCGACAAGATATAATGTAGCCACTTGTCAATCGGCATTCCAAGCCACTTCGCATCATGGAGGATTGGACTTGCCAGTCCGTGGTTTGTAATGGGGCGTTCGTATCTAAAGGTTGTGCTATTCATGGTAATTTACGCTAAAAGGTTTAGTGCGGCGAGGTTTTCGCCTCTTCACAATACAACAGGCCCAAAGGGCTGAAAGTATAGAGCCAGGGGTGAAGCCCCATAAGCGCTAAGTTAAAATTACGGATTAATTTAACCGTGTGATGAATAA
>CAYHFB010000423.1:0-3872 GCA_964355695.1 uncultured candidatus Brocadiaceae bacterium | reverse complement strand
GTTCTGATTGCTATCCCACCGTTTTATAGGCTTTTTGAGACTTGTGTATAAACCTATGGGCTATATTCGGGACTATTCTAAGGAGACCCCTTAAACTCAATCCCCAAAAGACTCACGTCATCCACAGGCTTCGATTGGTTACCGAATTCAATGAGGGATTCAATCACTGCGTCAAGGGTCTTGTGAATTGTGCGCCCCTGCATTGTTTTCAAGAGCGCGTAGAACCTGTCCTCGCCGTAAATGTCGCCAGCGCTGTTTTGAAATTCAGGCACCCCGTCGGTATACAGAATAATTTTATCACCCCGTTGCAGTTTAATTTGGCCTTCCTCAAAGGGGATGGGGCTATCTAGCCCTATGATGGTTCCGCCTTTCTCCAGAAGCTCAAACTGCCCGTCCGGGTGGAGTAGGATGGGCGGAGGATGGGCGGCGCTGCTGTAAACAAGGCTTCCTTCGCGGACGTTCATAACCAGGTAAACAATGGTAAAATATTTTTCAAAACGCTCCAACGGATATTCCTGGTTGAGGGCGCGAAGGACGCTACCGGGCGACGTTATCTCGCAACCGGGTGAAAGGCTGTCCTTCTGCTTCACCACGTAACCGCTCTGGAGTTGAAGCATTTGGGAAACCGATACCGTTATCATGGCAGACGGCACGCCGTGTCCGCTAACGTCCAGCATATAAAGGCCGAGGTGGTCTTCGTCCATCCGGAAGACGTTGAAAATGTCACCTCCAATATGTTCGCATGGCAGGAATTTCCAGGCGATGTCGAAGTTATCCACTGCCGGCAATTGTTTCGGCAGGAGACACTGTTGGATGTCGGCGGCGGCACGAAGGTCTTCATCCAGATGCCGCTGTTTTTCCACGAGTGCTTTGTTTGCCTGGACAATTTCCCTGGTCAGGCGTTGAATGTTGAGTTGGTTTCTGACCCTGGCAAGCACCTCGCCTTTGTCATAAGGCTTTATTATGTAATCAACCCCGCCAATCTCCAGCCCCTTAATCTTGTCTTTCGCCTCAGATAGCGCGGAGAGAAAGATTACCGGCACGTCCGAAGTCCGCGCGTCCTTTTTGATCTGTGCGCAAACCGCGTAGCCATCAATTCCGGGCATTACGACGTCCAGCAAGATAAGGTCGGGGACAAATCTCTGAACCTGTGCAAGCGCCTATTCGCCGCTGCCCGCCTCAATAATCTCGTAGCCTGCGTGTTTGAGAATAACGGCAATCAGCTTTCTGCTGTCTATGCTGTCGTCTACCACTAATAATTTATCCGGCATAGCATCCTTGTGATGATTGGCTAATCTTACTTAATGTGAATGGGAGTAGGTCGTTGGTGTAAATTTCAGGGTGCGCCCTGAAGAAAACGGAAACGCATGGCTTGTGTCTGCAATGTCAGTACGTTCCCTCGGCAATTTTTAACGGTTGATGGTAATTCAAATTCAAGTTAGTTGCGTGTGCCATAGTTTTCACGCCATTTCAAATCAGATTCTGGAAATATGCCAGACATCCTGCGCATACTCGGATACCGTTCTGTCACTGGAAAATGTGCCCATGCGCGATACGTTCAGAATGGCCTTTTTTGCCCAAAGGGTTGAATGCCAATATTCTTTGCCGGCGTCTTCCTGGGCTTTAAGGTATGGTATAAAATCGGCCACATGGAAATAGACGTCACCTTCGTGGAGCAGCCGGTAATAAATCCACTGGAACAAATCAGGCTCATCAGGGCAAAACAGGTTACTACGGAAAGCGTCAAGCGCCCGCCGTATTTCCTCATGCCGGTTATAATATTTAACGGGGTGGTATGCGCCGGTGCGCTGCATATCCTGAACTTCTTTTACGCCAAGGCCAAAGGCAAAGAAGTTCTTACTGCCCACGGCGTCCCGGATTTCGATGTTGGCGCCGTCAAGTGTGCCAACCGTCAGTGCCCCATTCAAAGCAAATTTCATATTGCCCGTGCCTGATGCCTCCATGCCTGCCGTGGAAATCTGTTCGCTGATATCCGCCGCGGGTATGATTTTTTCTGCCAGAGACACCCGGTAATCGGGTAAAAACACCACCTTTATCAGGCCGCGCGTCCGCGGGTCGTTATTAACAACCTTGCCGACGTTGTGGATCAACTTGATAATTTGCTTTGCCATCCAATACCCCGGCGCAGCCTTTCCGGCAATGATATACGTTCTGGGCACGGTTGGTTCCTTTTGGTCTTCCACCAGACAAAGGTACTCGTAAACAACGCGCATTACGTTGAGCAGTTGGCGTTTATATTCATGGATTCTCTTCACCTGCACGTCAAAGAGTGAGTCTGGGTTTACCTTAATCCTCGTTGTGTCCATAATCACCTTGCACAACCGTTCTTTATTAGCGCGTTTCACCCGCCGGAATTCCTCCTGGAATGCGGCGTCCCTGGCGAACGGCGACAACTTGATGAGTTTGCCGCTATCAGTAATCCACGCTTCGCCGATTGACTTGGTAATCAGTTCCGCCAGCAAGGGGTTTGATTTAAGGAGCCAACGCCTGTGGGTCACGCCGTTCGTCTTATTATTAAAACGTTCCGGCCACAATGCGTAAAAATCTGCAAACAAGGAATTCTTCAATAAATTCGTATGCAAGGCCGATACGCCGTTCACGGAATGGGAGCCGACAACCGCCAGATGCGCCATACGCACCTTCTTCTGCTCGCCATCTTCTATAAGAGACATGCGACTGAGACTATCGGCATCACCCGGTTTTAACGCCGCTACACCCTCTAAAAAGCGCCGGTTGATTTCGTAGATGATTTGGAGATGCCTGGGCAGAACGCGCTCTACAAGGCTGACCGGCCATCTCTCAAGAGCTTCCGACATCAGGGTGTGGTTAGTGTAGGCAAGCGTTTTATGGGTAATGTCCCACGCCTTGTCCCAGGCCAGCGCCTGTTCGTCAACCAGGAGACGCATAAGTTCCGCTACTGCCAGGGAAGGATGGGTGTCATTCATCTGAATGGCAACCTTATCGGGGAACGAGTCGAAATCGCTGTGATTCTTGAGGTACCGCCGCATAATGTCGCGGAGCGAGCAGGCGACCATGAAATATTCCTGAATAATCCGCAACTCCCTGCCGGACTCCATCGAATCCGATGGATAAAGTATCTTGGATATGGTCTCCGATGCGATCTTCTGCTCTACCGCTTTAAGGTAATCGCCGTCGTTGAATATCTGCACGTCAAATTCAGAAGACGACCGTGCGGCGTACAACCGTAAGTAATTTGCGGTGCGGCCGCCATACCCCACAACGGGGATATCGTAAGGGACGCCGATAAGCGTCTTCCAGTCGAGCCACATGGGGTTGTAATTTCCCGTGGTATCCGTTCCGTGTTCAATCCTTCCGTACACGGGTACGATGCATGCCTCATCCGGGCGCTCAATCTCCCACGGTGAAGATTTTGCCAGCCAGTTATCGGGCTTTTCCTTTTGATATCCATTATCGATTTCCTGCCTGAACAAACCGTATTCGTAGTGGATTCCGTAACCATATCCAGGCAAATCGAGTGTAGCGAGGGAATCGAGAAAACACGCCGCCAGGCGGCCAAGCCCGCCGTTGCCGAGCGCCGCGTCATTTTCCAGTTCCCGCACCTCTTCGAGGTCTGCGCCCATTTCTGACATAATGTCCTTACAAACGTCAAAGAGCCCCAGATTGTACAGATTATTGCCTAGCGACCTGCCCGTAAGATATTCAAGGGAAAGGTAGTAGAGCCTTTTGGCGTCGGCTTGCCCGCGGCGTTTTTCAGTTTTTAGCATGGCGTCTATCATTCTATCCCGCAACGACAGAGCAACGGACAGAAAAAGATCGCCGCCCGCGCCGGGCGACAATTCCTTACCGAGCGAATAACGCACGTGCCTGCG
>CAYHFB010000422.1:0-3875 GCA_964355695.1 uncultured candidatus Brocadiaceae bacterium | reverse complement strand
GTGTCATGCTTGATGCCTATCGCGGCTGCTGTTTCTGCATGGAATGGCACGTCACCCGTCAGCATCTCATACAACATTACTCCCAATGAATAGATATCGCTCCTCTGATCCACTGCCCTTCCCATGTGATGCTCCGGCGACATATACAACGGCGTTCCTATCAGTATTGACTTGCTCATGCTACCTACCATTTTCGCTATACCGAAATCCGTCACATAGATATGTCCCTTCTTATCTATCAGGATATTACCCGGCTTTATGTCCCGGTGGATCACCCCCCTCTCGTGCGATTCTTCCAGCGCTAACGCCACCTCTATTACTATCCTTACCGCCTCGTCGGGCGATAGCGCCCCATCCCTCTTCAACCTATCGCCAAGGTCTTCCCCTTCTATATACTCCATCGCTATGTACAGCAACCCATCCGCGTTCCCGCAGTCGAATATCTTTACGATATTCGGGTGCGATACCCCGCGTGCCTTTTGCGCCTCATCGAAAAAACGCTTTCGCATTTCCTCATCCTGCGCATACTCCGCCCTCAGCACCTTCAACGCCACGTAGCTATCCTGAAACGCCGTGTCGCGCGCCTTATATACCTGCCCCATGCCTCCCTTGCTCTTACCCAACTCCGATACCGTTTCAAACTTCGATATTCTCACCTGGTCTACTCCTCTCTTTTATAGTATTCGCCGTTCGTTATTCCTTGTTCGATATTCGTTATTCGTTTTGTCGGGTTTCGCTTCGCTCTACCCTACACAACTACCCTTTCCGTTTCATCCTTTCTTTGCGCCTTTGCGCCTTCGCGCGAAAACCGGCTGTTTCGCGGGGACGGGACAGACGCCCTGGCAGGGCGTCTCTACACAACCACCTGGCGGGTTCAGGTTTGCAACCTGAACCACACGTTTTATACGGTTGATTACGCCATCAACCACACAGAACGCTAAAATTCGAAATTAAGTGTCGATTATACAAGCAGTTATGAATTTTCATCGTTTCTGGGTGTTGCAAATGTAACATGACGACTTGTTCGATATTCGATATTCGCTTTGTTGCCTTTGGCTTCCAGACGGTGCCAAATTAACTTTTTATTCTAAAGTAGGGGAGAACCCTTAAATATTGCCCATTTTAGCCTGATTTCGTTACACTATATGACATTTCTACCATTAAAGTGGAGAAGAAATATAAAAAATAGCGTAAATTTGTCCATTTGACCCAGTCTGTTCGCTCTACCCAAACTTTGAATTTCCTACACGTTTAATTTACACAGCCCTTACACAGAATGGATAGGCGTGAACCGAGTTATAAGCCATTGCCGTGCCTACGCACCCACCCCGACAACTTGCCTTATACACACATGCAGTGCATGCGCCCAGGAGCGTCCTCGGCTTGCGGGTATGCGGAGAAAAATGAGGGTCGTTCCAAATACTGGTCAGAGATCGCTCTTTGATGTTGCCACCAATGCACTCGTTATCTTTTTGCATACTCAGGCATGGCTTTACATTGCCGTTTGCTTCTATGCCAATAGTTGAAATGCCGCCCGAACAACCCTTAAATTCGAATTCTCCCTTATAGTAGTATCCAAGGTCATCGGCAGGGAATATTTTTAAGCCTCCTGTTTTTTTACTTAAAATGAAATCAAGAACTTCGCGAATTTGTTCCTGCCTGAGCATTATATCCCGCAAGTCTTCAGCACGCCCCATATCATTGGTCAGTTGAAGTTGCCAGCCGGTGACACCGAGCGAGTCAACAATCGCGTAGAGTTCTTCCATCTCTGAAAACATCATTTGATTGAGTTGAGTAATGATGTAGATATCCAGAAACAATCGCCTTTTCCGTATCAGTGTGATTGATTCCATTACGCGCCGGAAGCTTTTATTGTTGTCACGCAAATAATTATGCGTGCGCTCAAGGCCGTCGATGCTTAGTCCAATTGAGTAGAGGTCCATCGCTTCAACCATGTCTATTTTTGCAGGAATCAAAAAACCATTGCTGATCATTGACACCTTCATGCGGTTTTTTTTGATTTCCTGAGCAATAGTTTTTATATCATTTCTTAACAAAGGCTCCCCACCGCCCAATATGACCCGTTTACAACCAAGCGACGCCAATTCCTCAATCATGCCCTTCGCCTGTTCAAACGTAAGCTCTTCTCCTCTCTTTTTTCCCGCCCTCGAACCACAATGCCTGCACCGATAATTACAACGTAACGTCGTCTCCCAAACACAGGTGACCGGAATGTGCTGCATATTGACTGAATCTCCTTTCTGTGATACGTTTCTGCCTGCCTTGCGCGCATACACGAGTTTGCACCCAACCACTCGTTCTAACGGCGAGGCTAATGCCTCGCCCTGCGCATTTCCGGACGGTGCAGGCTTACCGCCTGTACCGAAACGGTTGGCGCCACTCAACGTCTTGGAATATCCACGGTTTGATCTTACTTCCTGCACGATGTGCTGGCGTTAATCATTGCGCTCCAATCTGCAAAATAGAAACGACCATTAAAAGCGCGCGATCACACCTTTCCACCATCACTCACAATCGTCCTTTGTCTCATCTCCCAAACTTCAACCGGAATCTCTTTGGACCGGTCGTTCAGCCAGTCAATCGTCTCCTCTTCACTTGCTATCATCTGCAACCTTCCACCGGTAAATTTAAGCAGGTGCGCTCGTGGCGCGTCTGGCAGGGCGTATTTCGGCATAATCCTCCGAAGCTCATCATCCGTAACTTTGCTTTTGTTGTTAGTATCTGACATGATTGGATATTTTGATCGGAGATTTAACACAAAATAGATAAGAATCCCGATAAACGGCAAAAAAACATTCAAAGCCGTCCAGCCCTCTGCGGCAAGTTTTTTCTTCTTGGCATCACGGTACACCAACACTGCGGTAAACACCTGAACTCCAACAAAAAGCATAATACCTGCTATCAACAACACAAGAACACTCATACGGTACACGTCTCCTTTCCTTTTTTTTTTTAAATGTGGTCCCAGCGCATTTGCACGCGCTAACTATTGCAATTCAATACAAAGTGGGCTTTTGCCCACAACCAAATAGAAAACCCATCCTTTGTAAAGTGCTTACTCGCCGCATCTACAGGGAATTTCCGGCTATGACAACAAAACAACTTGTTTTTTATTGATGTTCTGAATCTGTAAGGCGCTGTAAATAAATAAAGGGATCAAGTTGTTTAATTTCATGCGCAAAAAACATGCAACTAAGGCATCAAAGTTGGACGTTAATTTATTTACAGCGCCTACGTATTGAACCGGTGCGAAACATCACTGAGTACAAACATTTTCCACTACATTGAATTGACAAGCTTATTTAAATGCTTACTATCTTCGATACTAAGATTAAGCAATGAGTAAGCCAGTGACTTTTCTCCTTTGGTAATTGGATATTTGTTCAGTTCTTTTTCTATATAATTATTCGACAATCTCTCTCTCCACGGATTCCACCATTGTCTAGAAGCATAAAAAAGATAGCCTGCTCCCAAAGTTCCTATCCAAACAGGTTCAGTTGGAAATATATTAGTATCTGTTAATATTCGAAAATAGATAATACCTAAAGCCAACAAATCGGAAGGAGCTGGCCTATCGTACTTTTTAACCGTTTTTAAAGAGCCTTGTGGATTTCTTGATGATAAGACAGGGCCAGTAGCATCTTGCGCCAACATATCCGATAAATTGAACTCTTTTTCCCGAAACACATTACTCTCAAATGGCATAAGCAAAGGATAATTCATCGCCGTCGTAGTAAAGTCAATTTTATAATCAATATGACTACTACCACCAACAGTATTAAGGCTTGAAATATCGCTTGACAACAATATCCCAGGGTCAATCAAATGAAATATATTTTTCTTATTATTAATCA
>CAYHFB010000421.1:0-3913 GCA_964355695.1 uncultured candidatus Brocadiaceae bacterium | reverse complement strand
TGCCTGTTGGGCTTGGGATGTTTTTGACGCGGGTGGCACTTCCAGAGTTCTGAAGTTGTTGGAGAGGGTGCGGAACATAACGCGCGCCAAAGACGTCCCCGTGCTTATTGTTACGGGAGAGGCCGATAGCGGAATGAAACAACGGGCGCTTGACATGGGCGCCACCGATTTATTACGCAAACCTATCAATCATGACGATCTTGTAGCCCGGCTCAGTGACATGCTGCAAACGAAACCCTGCCGGAGTGAAATTCCGGCACAAGATGTTTTACCGGACCGAAAGACCGAAAAACGGATTGCGGCGTTAGAGATTTCCAGGTTGGATGCCATTTGGCGGCTTGGCATGGTAGCCGAATATCGTGACTATAAGACGGCAAAACCATGTTATGAGGGTTGGATACAGCAGCCGTGTGATTGCTGAAGAACTCAATATGGGGCATGAATTCACTGAAACCTTGTTCCTGGCTGGTATGCTCCATGACGTAGGAAAGTCTGGTATTCCGGACGCCATCCTGCTCAAGCAGGGGAAACTGCTGCCGGAAGAATTCGAAATCATGAAACAACACTGCGCCATCGGTGTTGAGCTACTCCGGGATAACTTCGAAGCGGTTAAGCCGTTCACATCAAACGGCACAATACCGGCCTATGCCACAGGCGATGGAAACAGGCCACCCCTTCTGTCGATGGCCTCATCCATAGCCATGTCACACCATGAAAGATGGGACGGAACCGGCTATCCTCACGGACTGGCGGGGGAAAAGATTCCCCTGGAGGCAAGGATTGTCGCATTGTCTGACACGTATGGCGCCCTGTGTTCCACACGTCCGTACAGGCTGGCATATCCGGAAAATGAGTCTTTGGGATATATCAGTAAAGAGGTTGGCAAACACTTTGACCCGCGCGTATATGAAGCCTTTGTAAAATCATTTAAAAAACTAAATACTTAGAAAGGCTAAATCAGATGACCAAAATACTCTTTGTTGACGATGAACCTAAAATATTAGATGGACTTAAGCGCATGCTGCGTTCAATGCGCCATGAGTGGGACATGGAATTCGTATCAAGCGGACAGGCGGCATTGGAGATGCTGGGGCGTGCGCCGTTTGAGGTAATCGTGACGGATATGCGCATGCCTGGTATGGATGGCGTTCAACTCCTGAAAGAGGTAATGAAACGGTTTCCACTACTCATAAGGATTATCCTCTCTGGACAGACGGATCAGGAGGCATTTCTATCGTCTTCATGCGTTGTTCACCAATTTCTCTCAAAACCATGCGACACGCAAATGTTGAAAACCACGATTGAGCGTGCGTGCGCACTGCAAAATTTATTGCAGAGTGACTCGCTCAAGAAATTAGTGTTGAAAATAGGGGCACTACCGAGTCAGTCAAACCTGTATAACGAAATAAAGGCGGCGTTACAGTCGCCAAACATTTCGATGGGAAAAATCGGACAGATTATAGCCAGGGACGTCGGGATGACAGCGAAGACTATCCAACTGGCAAACTCCGCCTTTTACGGATTACGCCGCCGTATCTCCAGCCCAACGGATGCGGCAATAATATTAGGGGTAAACACCATTCGGGCGCTGGTATTATCGCATAATATCTTCTCAGACTTCACACATGCCACGTCTTCCTGGTTGTCCCCGGAGGAGTTGTGGAAACATAGCTCGGCAACCGGATTATTTGCAAGGGAAATAGCAAAGATGGAAAGCAATACGCCGGAAATGATCGAAGACGCCCTCATTGCCAGCTTGCTCCACGATCTGGGCAAATTGATACTTACAACAAATCTTTCCGCGCAATATAACGAGGCACAGCAACTGTCGCACGGCAAGAATATACCTCTATGGGAAGCAGAGCAAGCCGTATTCGGAGGGACGCATGCAGAAGTGGGAGCATATCTGCTCGGATTGTGGGGTATTGCCAGATCAATCGTTGAGGCGCTGGCATTCCACCACAACCCTGGTAGTTGCGCGGCAAAAACCGCCACACTTGTACTGACAGTTCACGTGGCGGATGTATTTGCAAACGAGGTGCATCCGGTAAAAACAGGGATGGAAGTTAAGGTTGACAATGATTATCTTACCAATGCAGGCATGGCCGAACGGCTCCCTGTGTGGCATGAATCATGCATGGCTTTGCACAGACACTAATTTAAAAGGAACAACCTATGGAAGAAAAAATTCTTTTTGTTGACGACGACCAGAACATATTATCTGCCTATCAGCGGCAGTTACACAGACAATTTACCGTTGATACGGCGCTTGGGGGCGATTTGGGTTTAACAGCTATAGCTAACCATGGCCCCTATTCGGTTATAGTTGCGGACATGGGAATGCCCGGCATGAATGGCGTCCAGTTTCTCACAAAGGTAAAAGAGATCGCCCCGGATAGCGTTCGTATGATGCTTACCGGAAATGCCGATCAGCAAACGGCTATGAAGGCGATCAATGAAGGGAATATCTTCCGGTTCCTTACAAAGCCATGCCAACCGGAGGTTATCTCAAAAGTCATCACTGCCGGCATTGAGCAGTACCGGCTGGTTACATCTGAAAAAGATCTGCTGGAAAAGACGCTCAACGGCTGCGTCAAGGTGCTTACCGACGTCCTTGCCATCGTCAATCCAACGGCCTTTGGCCGTGCATCACGCATCCACAACCTTGTACTGACAATCTCTGCCGAGCTTAAAATAGAGAAGCCCTGGCAAATAGAGCTTGCCGCAATGCTCTCCCAGCTTGGATGCATTACCATGTCTGAAGAAACGTTGACAAAGGTATATCGCGGTGACAACCTGACAGAGCAAGAGCTACAGACATTTCACTCACATCCTCAGATAGGAAGTAACCTCATAGCTGGTATTCCACGCCTGGAAAAGGTGGCGGAAATAATTGCCGGCCAGGAATTGAAGTTTAACAGCTCCGTCTTACCGTTTGGCGTTAAAAGTGGCACAGACATTCCTCTGGGCGTCAGGATACTCAAACTTGTCATTGACTTTGATTCGCTTATCACCACAGGAATGAATAATGCACAAGCCCTGGAAACGATCCAGAAAAGACAAGACTGGTACGATCAAACCATTGTTGCAGCGCTAAAAGAAATTATCGTCACAGAAAATGGGTATGAAGTAAAATACGTCAAGCCAAATGAACTTACCACGCAGATGATCCTTGCTGAAGACATAAAAACAAGCACGGGAACAATCTACGCCCCACGGGGAAGCAGTATCACACCCTTACATCGAATACGAATCATTAACTTTGCGCAGGCAAATAGCATTAATGAGCCGATAAAGGTATTTGTTGTAACCTGACGAGGATTTGGCATCATCGGCAGAATTCTGATAAAAGGCATACGATAAAAATGGTATTTTAAACCTTTAGCATAACCGGTATGGTTGTGTTGCATAAGTTGAAGAGAGGAACTGTATGTTGAAAACAATTCTTTTGATTGAAGACAACAAAAACCAACAGTTACTTTATCAGCAGGAACTCTCACGTGAAGGGTATAACATTATCACGGCAGCGAACGGCACGGAAGCCGTAAATAAAGTATTTGAACGCATGCCGGACATCATTATTATGGATTATTTTTCGGCTAGTAGAAGCAACACGCTAAACTTAATCTTAGGCAAAAACAAAAAAATACCTATTATTGTTAACACGGCCTTTTGCAATTACAAAGACGCTGGTTTATCTTGCCAGATCGATGCCATTGTCATAAAATCGTCTGATTTAACCGAGTTGAAAAGTAAGGTAAAAGAATTAGTGGGAAATTCACCCGGCGCAATTTGATAACAATACCAACCCTTTGAGTCTGCAAGATACACGTCTACTGCTCTTTTTCTCTATCTTGATTGTATAGGAATTTTCATTTTATTTATGCGGGTTCTCGGGTGAGTGCTAGCGTAA
>CAYHFB010000420.1:0-3917 GCA_964355695.1 uncultured candidatus Brocadiaceae bacterium | reverse complement strand
TGCGTGATCCAAAGCACCTCCTTCTTATTGGTTATACCTGTTTAAACCAAATCTGACTTACAATAAACTACCGACACACTCCTACCTATGCTTTATCAACCAGAGGTACTCACCCTCTCAAGTATTTTCCAACCCTCTTTATAGCCAAAAACTTCTCTTTTTCGGAAGTTCATTTATACACTCCACGCCTCTATGGTATTGATTATATCATGCATTTTCAAATTTTTCAAGACCACGGTAAAAGCTTTTAAATTCACGAGCATTACCCTGTAGGTTTAGTCATTATAAGCTGATTATAAACTTTACAAGGTTACGGATAGGTTACAAATCAAAACAATTTTATGATAAGTTGTTAGTTGTGTGTTGCAGCATGATTAGGATGTGCATTTGTTTTGCAGGCAAATATACGCGACTGATGGTACAGATTTGGTACTGATTAGGAAGGGAAGATTTGAATATGTTGCATTGTTAATGACTTAGGACTTGTCAATAAATAAAAGCATGAGAGATGCTGGTGACAACGTTCAGGACATCGTTCACAAAAATAATGGTCACGACATCGTTCACAAAGTAAATATTTGATAAGCACGCCTCGCTGTATATGGCTTGCTTACCAAGCAAATAGCACCGTACACGGCATAGGTGCAACAGGAAGCATTGCATGGAAGTATAAATGCACAAAACCAAACAACGCATATAGTAGTAATCACGACGAAGCGTGCAATATACAGCCATACGTGTTTGCCGGGTATTTAGTACACAAACGATCTTTGACAAGTGAATAGCCACAACCTGTTTTATAATGGACACCTAATTTTTTAAGGAGGTGTTCATGATAAAAAAGATTGAGAAGGAACGGGCAAATGCAGTACGGAGATGTCTCAGCGGAGAAGCTCCTGAAAGAATCAGTGCATCACGAGGCAAAACAACACGATGGTTGTATAAATGGGTGTCACGGCATTGTGATATTACACCGTCTCAGCGTTTTTACTGAACGATGTCGTGACCATTGTTTTTGTGAACGATGTCCTGAACGTTGTCAAAAATCACTAATCAAGATGCGACCCCTTCCCTAGAGTGTCTCCCGGTTCCACCATGGCCTCTCCAGACAGATCACTTTCATTACCGCCAACATGGACGGCTGTCACTGCATAGATATATCCGGCCCCACCTGAAGCGACGCTCTTGTCCGTGAATGATTCTTTGCGTACTGACGCACGCCGTTTGAATTCAGACCCCACTGTACCTCGATATACATTGTAATAGGCGATTTTCTTATTATAAGCCGTTTGGCTAGACACCGGCTCTGGGGGGGACCAACGGAGCCTCGCGCCATCATGCCCGGATACCGCATGGAGGTTCCGCGGGGGAGGCGGGTTGATATTCCTGTCTTCCTCGAATGTTATTCCGCCTGCCCAAGCTTCAGCAACCGGCCACAGGACTATTAAAAATGAGAAAAGAAAGAAAGGAAGAAAAAGGAAATGCATCCCTTTTTCTCCCTTTCCTATGTAGCTTTTTGTCAAGAAATGGTTTCCTTACTTAGCAATCTCTGCTTCTGATTCTATCCTCATGTATTCCTCGAACGTTAGTTCTGCCATGTAGAAGTCATGGAGAGGCGTCTTGCCCACGCCAGCGCCCACGAGGCCGCCGTCATAAGCTATGCTGCTCCAATCGTTTTTCATTCCGGTCAACACATTCTTTGAGCCGTCATGGTTAATATCCACTGAAACAGAGGATTCTTTTTTATTGCCGTCACGATCCCAGTCTATCAGTTTGCTGGCGCGTGCGATATCCTTAACCGTTCCGTCAGGGCCATACGCCCTCGTCCCGTAACCTCGAAGTGCGCCGTCGCCGCCCACGGCATCCAGACCATTTTTTTCATTAAGACTCGTCTCATCAAGATCCTTGATCGTAAACTGAGAGTAGTTTAGTAAGCCCCATTTGTTGTTTTTATAAAGACCTTTCATCTGGAAGAAGTAGTTCATGATGCTAAGGAAATTTGGCTTATAGTTGACGTCGTCTCCACCTCCATGACGAAGACCGAGGTTGTGTCCAAGCTCATGCATGAACGTGCCTGCCTGTTCCATGGTAGTGCCGACTTTATTAGGCCAGCATCCAAGAGTTACGACAAAATCGCTGGCAGGTATGCCACGCGAGATGCCGCTACTGCAGCCACCATCGTATTGGTGACCCATTATGACATAGTGAAAGATGGGCTCGCGCGCAGCCACAAAGTTTGCAGCTTTGATGGCATCAAAGCTGGCCCACACCGGGCTAAGATCGTCGGTATGAGCAAGTTGATTTCCACCGCCCATATTACCAGTGTCTATATGAATATTGATACCCGGCTTGTTATCAGGATTTTCTACGGGTGCTTTTTTGAACGCAGCAACGACCTTCGCCTTGGCCGCATCCGTAAGTTTGTGGTTATGGTCTGAGACCATCCAGTCCACTTCGACGAATATGTCCTTATGGCGGTAATTGGCACCCATACCAGGCAGATCGACGTCCACTTTGCCATCGCCGTCTGAGTCGTATCCGTCTTTCTCCCAGCTATCAAGGAGGCCATCACCATCGGTGTCCGTGCCGGGGTCAAATTTCAAATTGTCGATTCCTGCGATGTCGTCAATCCCGCCCGAAAGATAGAAAGAAAACACGGCCTTTTTAATGCCCTTGGCCTCAATTCTTATAGTACCGCTGCCGGAGCTATGACCAAGCAATTTGTCGTCTTTATCATACACATCCACCAGCATGATGGCCCCCCCGTCAAGGTAGATAGGGTCCGCAGAAACGAAGCTTACAGGTGACTGGAAGGTAGCGGTAATGGGTGCTGCGTTTTGTCCGTTGCCGTAAGGCGAAGGGTAATCTTCGTTGTCACCCGACAGATAGGCAGGATCAGCAAGATTATCCAGTTCTCTGAACGACTCATCGAATACAACGCCCATGCTCTTGTACTGGTTTGTGATCACGGTATTAACGGGGTAATCATCGAAGGTAATATTCCCGGAGACAGAGGGAACTTTAACCCATTGCTGCGGGCTGGCCTGCCCCGGACGGGGAACGACTCCCGAAGCAAAGACGAATCCGTCAGTTTCTTCCCCAAACGCTATCGTACAAGAAGCGAATAACATCAATGCAAGCAAACTCCCAAAAGCAGTGAATTGTTGTCGAGTAGACATCCTCGGCGCTCTCATAATTTTTCTCCTATCTTAAATATATTAATGAAAATTAAAGCTATTTCGCACTATACTCGATTAACATTGAAACTTGTGATCCTGCGTGATCCAAAGCACCTCCTTCTTATTGGTTATACCTGTTTAAACCAAATCAGACTTACAATAAACTACCGACACACTCCTACCTATGCTTTATCAACAAGAGGTACTCACTCTCTCAAGTATTTTCCAACCATCTTTATAGCCAAAAACTTCTCTTTTCGGAAGTTCATATATACACTCACACGCCTCTATGCAGTTAATAATATCATACATTTACAAATTTTCCAAGACCACGGTAAATGCTTTTAATTCACGAGCATTACCCTAGTAGAATAAGCTTTATGAGGGTACAGATAGGGTACTGATTCAAATAAAAATATATTATGTTGTAGGTGGTGTGACACCAAGGACTTGGGTGACGTCTTTATTTCGCAGGCAAACAAGCACAATTGAGGGTACGGATTGGGAACGGATTCTGAATGGAGAAACGGAAGATGGTGCGCTCTAAGGGTTTTGGGATTTGCTACCTTTGTGCTGGTTCACCGTGGATTGGAATTTTCAAATTTATAATAAGCTACTAAAGCTGGGGCTTTGCCCACAACCCAATAGAAAAACCATACGTTATAAAATGCCTTACTCGCCGTTTCTACAGAGGGATTTCCGGGTATGACAACAAAACAACTTGTTTTTTATTGCAGT
>CAYHFB010000419.1:0-3923 GCA_964355695.1 uncultured candidatus Brocadiaceae bacterium | reverse complement strand
TAGCTGCCGTAGCGCTTTTGTATTAACCCCAGCCTTCAGGCTGGGGTTCGTGATGACCACTGAATGGGCTTTAGCCCTGACGATAATGGGAAGAAGGCATGGCATTCGTTAAAACTATGGTACATGTAGTCTGGAGTACAAAAAAACAGAGGGACTTATTCGGCTAAAGATATTAGGCCGTTAATCGTAAGCCATATCAAAAGATGTGTATAAACATAAGGCAACCCTGCCGGGGTTTGCTTAATGCCTGAACACACTCGTGCTTGCACACGATCACACGCTAAAGCAAGATACAAATTGGTGGAGGGACACGGCACGCCGTGTCCCTGCGCCTGAACACAACAGCCGCTAAAGACCTAATCCGGCGGCTGTTTGTCTCATGCCCAAGCTCCAGCATTGGGAATGCTTCCGGTACCGGAAGCTCCTGCTTCATTTTTTTACAGAAGATTTTTTCCGACTCAAAGCAGAGCTTTGAGTGCAATCCCGTTCCCAGGCAGGAGCTTGGGAACAAGGCGAAGCGGTAGCTCGCAAACGAGGCAATATCACGCAGGCACTTAATTGCAACAAACAGCCCCCCGATTACCAATTTTAAAAAATACGCACCATAAATTTAAGGCAATACGGCTGCATTTCAACCTTTTTTCAATTACCATATTAACCTGCATTTTAACTAAATTCAACGGCAGAGGACACTATGTCAAACACAGGCAAACATTTGATAATCATTGGCGGGGTCGCGGCAGGAATGAAGGCGGCGGCAAAGGCCAGGCGTGAATCGCAAGAGGTAAAAATCACGGTATTCACCGATGAGGAACACATCTCATACGCAGGGTGTGGTATGCCCTACTATGTTGGCGACGTAATCAAAGAAAAAAAGAAGCTGATTATTCGTGAGCCGGCATATTTTAAGGCCATGCATAACATAGACGTTTTTACCTTGCACCGCGCAACGGCAATCAATGCAAGGCTTAAACAGGTGGTGGTTAAAAACCTGAAAACAGGGCAAGACCTCACGTTTTCCTACGATAAGCTGATAATTGCCACCGGCGCGTTGCCGATGGTGCCTTCATTGCCGGGGATTACTCTGGGTAATATCTTCACTCTGAGGACTGTTGCAGACGCCGTGCAGATAAAGTCACTGGTGGACAGCGGCAAGGTCAAAAACGCCGTGGTGGCAGGCAGCGGGTTTATTGGCCTTGAGATAGCGGAAAATCTTTCCCTACGGGGCGTCAAGGTTGTTTTGGTCGAACGACTCGGCCAAATCCTCCCATCTTTTGACGAAGATATGGCGCGCCTTGTTCAAGGCCACCTGACGGAAAATGGCGTGGAGGTTATTACCTCCGATGGTGTGAAGTCCTTCGAAGGAAACCGGGAAAATGGTGTAATCGGGGTGAATACCGGCAAAAGGCAATTACCGGCGGACATGGTTATCCTCTCCGTTGGCGTAAGCCCCAACACCGGGATTGCCATTGACGCAGGCATAAAGGTGGGCGCTACGCGCGCAATAACGGTTAATGAGCGAATGGAAACCAACATCCCTGATATTTACGCCATTGGCGACTGCGCCGAAAACACCCACCTGATAACGGGAAAACCGGCATGGGTTGCGCTCGGCTCTACCGCTGCCAAAATGGGACGAGTTGCAGCAATCAACGCCCTGGGAGGCAATGACACGTTCAAGGGGGTGCTGGGAACGGTCATCATGAAGGTCTTTGGCATAAACACGGCAAAAACAGGGCTTTGTGAACGTGAAGCGATAATGGCGGGGTACACCGTAGAATCCGCCATTATTCCGGCGTCGGACAAGTCGCATTACTATCCCGGATGCAAGGAAATCATCATCAAACTCGTTGCAGACGCAAATACGAAAAAACTGTTGGGCGCTCAAATCGTTGGGGAAGGTATCGTCGATAAGCGCATCGACGTCATTGCAACGGCGCTCTCCTTTGGAGCAACCGTGGATCAGATATCCAAACTGGACCTCGCTTATGCGCCCCCATACGCCATGGCGCTGGACGCCATTATTGTAGCCGCCAACGTTCTGAATAATAAATTGCTGGGGCGCACTGAAGGAATCCTCCCGCAGAAGGTTATTGAGAGACGTAATAACGGGGACGACTTTATCCTGCTTGACGTTCGGTCGGAAACTGAATTTATGAGCGGCTATATCAAGGGCAGTCTGCACATACCACTGGATGCGCTAGCCGCACGGGTAAACGAACTTGACCGCACCCGTGAGATAATCACCTACTGCCGGGCAGGGTTACGCGCATCTCACGCCTATCGCATCCTGAAAAACGCAGGCTTTGAAAAGGTGAAGTATATGGACGGCAGCATTATGGCGTGGACGTATGGATTGGAAAAGTGACGCATTCAACAAACACAAGGAGATATTTTGAATAGGGAACCCACGGAGCTTTTAAAAATAATTGGCCGCGGAGAAGACGGAGCTAATCAGTTCAAAGCGGATTTCCTTAACGCGGACTCACTGGCCGCAGAAATGGTTGCCTTCAGTAATAGTGGCGGTGGCCAGATTTTTATCGGTGTTGCAGACGATGGACAAATTGCCGGACTGACACGTACAGACACAGGGCGGATCAATCAGCTTGTTTCCAATGCCGCTTCGCAGTCGGTTCGCCCGCCAATCAATCCCCGTACAGAAAACGTGGCATTCCCGAACGGATTGATAATGATAGTTACCATACCATCCGGAGTCAGCAAGCCGTATATGGATAATAACGGTGCAATTTGGATAAAAAGCGGTTCAGATAAACGCAAGGTGACGTCACGCGAAGAAATACAGCGGATGTTCCAAAGTGCAAGTCTTGTTCATGGAGACGAAGTCCCGGCAAATGGTATGACATTAGGCGATCTGGACATGGATTATTTCCGAAGATTTTTTGAAAAACAATATGGAGAATCCCTTGACGAACAAGATTTACCTTTGAACACCATCCTTGACAACATGAATCTTATGAAAGATGGCGTTCTGAACGTTGCTGGCGCACTGCTGTTTGCAAAAAGGCAAGAATTTTGCCTTCCCACCTTTTGTGCCAAGTGTGTTGCATATCCGGGAAATGACATTCACGTTTCTGAGTATCGGGACAGTGAAGACGTCTCCGGCAAACTGGAGGAGGTGTTCAATCGCTCGCTTAGTTTTGTTACCAGAAATTTACGCCATATACAGTTTGAGCAGAACGTAAACTCGACCGGAAAGCTGGAAATACCGAAGATTGCGCTGGAGGAACTACTAACAAATGCATTAGTTCACCGCGATTATTTCGTAACTGCCCCCGTTCGAATTTTTATTTTTGACAACCATATCGAAATAATCAGTCCGGGTCATCTGCCAAACAACCTAACTATAGAAAACATCAAAAAAGGGAATTCCAATATCAGAAATCCCATCCTGGCATCATTTGCAGCGAAGATACTCCCATACCGGGGGTTGGGTAACGGCGTTAGAAGGGCGATCAAAGAATACCAGGACATTGAATTTGAAGACGACAGATCGGGAAATGTTTTTAAAGTTACCCTTCACCGGCCTTCCAATAAATAAATGGCATATTTAAAAAAAAAGGCGTTGTACACCTTTTAACGTGATAAACCATCCACTAAGATTGCAAAACAGATTGACAAATTCAGCGTACCGTACTTAAACAAACACATGGCAAAAACTCAAAAACTCAAATTTACCTTGCAACCATACCCCAGGCGGACAGGGGGATACGTTTCAAAAGACAAACTTTTCCCATTACCAAAGCCGCTAAATAACAACAAACTAAGTGATGCAATACGGCAAAGACAATTCACCACAGAGGACGCGGAGAACGCGGAGAAACAACGACAACTTTTAACCGCTAATACACGCTAACCGCTTACCACAGAGGCACAGAGATCACGGAGTTTCACGAAGAAATTCT
>CAYHFB010000418.1:0-3926 GCA_964355695.1 uncultured candidatus Brocadiaceae bacterium | reverse complement strand
TAAATGCGCGGTCAATGGTTGCTACCGTTACGTTTTCAACCAGATCACCCGGAAATAGGGGATGATGACTCACCCAATAAAACGCCGCTCAATATCCCGTGTTATTCCCAAAATATCTTCTCCCACGCTCTCGGACATCTTAGTGCGGAAGAGGACGTATGCGTTGCTGGATGAAAGGCAAGACCGGCCTATTACGTGGATATCGGCCCCACCGGGTTCCGGATGCACAACGCTCGCAGCCGGCTATCTTGCAGACCGCAAGCTGCCATGTCTCTGGTATCAGATGGACGAAGGAGACGGGGACGTGTCAACCTTCTTCTCTGCTATAGGGCTGGCTGCAAAAAAGGCGACGCCATACCTTAAAAAGCCCCTTCCACGGCTAACGCCTGAATATTCACGGGCTATTTCATCGTTTGCCCTCAGATTCTTCGAAGAACTTTTCAACCGTCTTTTATCGTGCGCGCCGGTAAAAAAGAATGATTCCGCTCAAAAGTGGAAATCACGCACAAATTATGATCATTCTAAAGGTATAAGCCCCGTTCAAAAGGAATCACCGGTTATCAGTCCCGTCTATACGGTCGTCATCGACAATTACGAAAAAGTGCCGGCATCATCGAAGTTGCATGAGGTGCTGAAGTGCGTCTTTAGCGCCATTCCGGCAGGCATACGCGTGATGGTAATAAGCCATAACGAGCCCCCGCCTCAATTTGCCGCATTGCAGGTGAAAAAAATGATGCACTTCCTCGGATGGGATGATATCTGCCTGGACATGCAGGAAACACAAGCGCTTTTTGAGATGAGGGTGGTGTCAACCCCCCTTGTTCAGCCCGGCAAGGACGCACCCTTCGCGTTACCTTTGCCGGTTGGCGCGAGCTATGAAGGCCATGAACAAAAAAGCACACGCGATAAAATTGTCCGCTACTTATACGAAACAACAGAAGGGTGGTTCGCCGGGTTAACATTACTGATGGAGAGCGTAGCAATACAAAACAGTACTGACGGAAAGCCGGTTCAGGCCGACCTCAGCCGTGTCTTTGATTATCTTGCGAGTGAACTCTTTGATAAACTCGACGAGAAAACACAGTCCTTTCTCCTCAAAATGACGGTACTTCCTTACATTACCGTGCCGGTAGCGGAAACACTCACGGGAGAGCGCCATTCCGGCAAGATACTATCCCATTTATGCCGGAACAATTGTTTTGTTCTGAGGGTTTCACAAGCTGGGCCGGTATATCGGCTCCATCGCCTTTTCAGGGATTTCCTGCTGTCTCGTGTGGAGAGCGCCTATACGCCGGATGAAATGGTTGAAATGAGGAAGGTGTCTGCCGGATTTATGGAAGCATCAGGTCTGGTCGAAGGTGCCGCAGCCCTCTATTTCGAGATGGAAGATTGGCCGTGTCTTATTCAACTGATACTCAAACATGCGCAAACCTTTATCGCACAAGAAAGACATTCCACCTTAGAGAAGTTGATCTTGCTAATCCCTGAAAATCTGCGGCGTGGAAACCCGTGGTTTTCCTATTGGACAGGCGTATGCCATTCGCCGTGCAATCTGGAAGATGCGCACACATCAATAGATTTGGCATTTACTCAATTTGAAAGGGACGGAAATGTCCAGGGAATGCTTTTGGCATGGACGTCAGCGACGGACGTCTTATTGACCGTTCCCGTAGATACAAAATATTTCGACGAATGGATATCGCGCGCCGATCGCTTCATGAAGCAACGTCCTGACTTTCCTTCTACCGATATGGAGTTGCACGTAACGTGCAACTTGCTCCTGCTCAACGCCTGCAGGCAACCGGCGCACGCCGGGGCGCACGAACTGAATATGCCGGCGGAAGCGGAAAAGGCATACACCCTTTTTATGGACAGTTCCGACGTGGGCGCCCGTCTGAAGATCGGCGCGCACTTATCATGCTATTATTACCGGTTGGGAGAAATTGCCATGTCCGGCCGGATTATTGGGGATGCTTAATGGTTCGGTAAATCTTAATACCTCTGCGCATACCCTCGTGTTGCACTTTTATGTAGCAGCTCTGAGCTATTATTTTAGCGCCGGCTTGACTGATTTATTTTCCAGGACATTATCCGGTGCCTTAAAAAGGGCGGGCTCGTCAGGCGTTCACCTCTTTGATTACCAGCTTTTTGCCTATAACGCAACCGGCAGCTTGATCACGGGCGACCTTGATTCCGCAGAAGTTGCTTTGCAAAGAGCGTCTCAGTCCATTAACCATCGAACGGTATTTGACGTTTCTTATTACCACTACGCACGCGCCTGGCTATCATTGCTGCAAAACGACTTGACACTTGCAAGCTTTCATATCGAACAGGCCCTGAAGCAGGCGATTAAGTGCGAGGTGGATTTTAATGAAGCCCTCTGCCATCTGCTGAAGGCGCAGGTTTGTCATGAATGCAAAGAATCTAGGGAGGCAACCCGGTGCATTGCCGACGCCCGCCGCATAGGAGAACGAATGAAAAGCTTCCTGATCGAGTATATGTGCTTGTTGGCAGAGGCGCAATTTGTAATGGATGCGACGCTGGAGAGTGGGGTGGGTGAAGAGGGTATCACCCAATGCCTGCGAATGGCGATGGCTTTGGGACGTGAAAAAGGATTCATGTATCACCACGGGTGGCGGCAAGGCGTCATGGTGCGGCTGTGCCAACGGGCGTTGGACGACGCCATTGAGGTTGAACACGTTCGGCGGCTTATTCAAACGTGTTCGTTGGCGCCAGTGTCTTCGTCCGATAGTTCTGAAAGCTGGCCTCGCCTGATAAAAATCTATACCCTGGGGCAATTCAGTCTGGTAAAAAGTAATACCGTGTTGTCTTCAAAAAAAACGCAGCACAGACCAATCGACATGCTCCAGTTGTTAATTACCTTTGGCAGTGAAGGAATTTCCGCACCAAATATCACCTGGCAACTTTGGCCGGAGGCCGATGGCGACCGTGCGCTCGACTCCTTTAAAAGCAACCTCTTTCGTTTACGAAAACTGATCGGCAAGCATGATGCCGTTCAACTCCAGAGTGGGATGATATCCTTAAATCCCCAGTATGTATGGGCTGACGTGTGGGAATTTGATCGCTTATATGAGGCTGCGTGCGGCTTATTTAACGGGAGTAAAACAGCCGGTGATGATCATCTTAAAAACGCCGTTCAGACGGATTCTTTTTCTTCTATAGCCGGGGCAAAAGAAAGCCGGGATACTCAACCTGAGATGACGGAAGCCCTTCTTCTCGCTGAAAAAGCCATTCGTCTCTATAAAGGACACTTCTTGCCTTCGCATACCGAAAATGCATGGGTCACGTCGTACCGCAAGCGTATGCAAAGCAAACTTCACCGTCTCATCGTTCTGCAGGGACGTTTCTGGTTAAGGGCCAAGCAGTGGGAAAAGGCTCTTGCGTGCTTTCAGGATGGAATCGAGAAGGACGAACAGGCTGAGGTGTTTTATTGGCATCTCTTGCTGTGCTATCGCCGCCTTGCCAGGAAGGCCGAAGCAACAGAGATTTACCGGAAATACCGTGCAATGCTTGAGGCCAACCCTGGTGTTACACCATCTGAGAGTATCGAAGAACTCTACAAAAATCCCACGGGTAGAAATTCCCATCCGTTGTAGCATCCCTTTGAAGGTGGCAAAGCCACCTACTAACGTTGCCTATTCCTCTAAGCAAGAATTTTACCGTTGAAACCTTGAGGACATTTTTGGCTTTTTTCTTTTTCAGTATTTTTTTATGAGGGACTCAAGGATTTAACTCGAACGTATAGGAATTTTCATTTTATTTATGCGGGTTTGCGGGCGGGTGTTAATGTAAGTCTGTTGGTGGTTGCGAGATAGAGTGATTGTAATTATTTGCCTGTCGGAAACATTGTGTAAGGCGGCGTAAATAAATAAAGGTATCAAGCCTGTGTCAGGATCAGGCCAAAT
>CAYHFB010000417.1:0-3926 GCA_964355695.1 uncultured candidatus Brocadiaceae bacterium | reverse complement strand
TCTCTCCCTCCTTTTTTTGCAGCGCCTCTGCCGCTTCGATGGACGGAATGGCAACAACAATGGCCATAAGAAACCAGAATGGTTCCATCATGCGGACGATTATAAACGTATTGGTGCTTAAGCCGTGGGTGAGCATTGCAATCACACCAGCAAAGAAGCCCATCGATATACCCTTATAAAACTTATCATTCGTCCGCCGAAACCCTTTCCAAGACTCTTTCAGAACGGTATAGAGCAGGAAACCAAAGGCGACAAAGCCTACCAGGCCTGTCTCTACCAGGAGCTTTAAATACTGGGCATCCAAAAAACGCCACCCCGTTATTCCAAACCCAAAGATAGGGTGTTCCCAATATGCCTCCCAAGCCTTCTTCATGCTGCTGACCCGCTCTGAGGTGGACGTGTCAAGGGTTACCCCACCCACTTGTTCCTGATAATCTGCCGCCCATCCCTCCTGCTTTTCAAAGGTATACAAAAAACGGTCTTTCACGCTTTTCGGCATGACGGCCGGACTTATCGCAATCAACACCGCCAGCGCACCACCCAATAGCGCCTTTTTTTTACTGATAACCCATATCGTAAGAAACCAGGGGAGAATCGCAAGCCATGTCCCTCTCGACTGACAAAACAATATCGGGATCAACGAAAGCAAGGACATACCGACAAGCAGTATCTTGTACTTAAATGAATCCTCTTTGTCCGTGTTCAAGACGATGCCGACAACGATGGAAAGCACGAGCAGAAGGTAGCCGCCGAGGGTGTTGGGCTCCCCCCCCTCCCCTTCAAAGGGGGCAGTTATCCTCTCCCCTTGCGGTATTTGCGCAATCGAGGACAAGCAGACAATCACAAAAACTACGATTATGGCTATGACCAGATTTCTGAGCTGTTTTCTGTCGTTGACATAATTTACCGTCATAAAATAGACGATGAAGTACTCGACGTATTTTAAGACAAAAAAGAACCCCTTAACAATTTGCACCTTGCCAAACATCATTCCCAGAGTAGTTGACACTACGCAGGCCAAAATATAGTAAAAAATGGGCCGGTTTAACGGCGTCTTTTTTAACAACCCCAGATTCTTATAAACAGCCGTTCTTGCAAACCAGCTAAACCCGATAAGCGGCAGGAGCAAGTCTTCCAACCGAACGGTAATCCCTCCGCCTTCCGTTGTCCTGGAACCAAACTCAGGGGAAAGCAGCATGGAAAAAATCAAGGTATAGAGGGCGTACTTTACGCTGAAGAAACACAAGATAAAGAGTGATATCCCGACGACCGCGGCCAGGAGGAGTTCCGGAGGCCCTTTGGACATGAGGCCACCCATAACAAAGGTGATAACGAGGATGGAGGCCAGGAAGATTATGTACCGAACATTAGCTTGCCCGGAAGACGTCGTTTTTCGTAACAATGGAGTTCCCTGAGAAACAAACGAGGCTTGGTAAGCGTTTACCCACCCTCACCCTGTCAGCGTTTAAAACACTGACAGGGTTATCCCGCCAATGAGGGGCAAGAGGTGGATGAACGGTTACAAGACATGGCCTCGAACCGATTAAAATAATTAACAATTCGCCTTTTAGCACAAGAAAGTATTGAATCATAAATGAATCAAATTACAAGTCTTTTTATTCTTTACGTTTAGCCACGCAGGAATGTAAATATGAATGAATAAACCGTTTCTAACCACGCCGGAGTATTGGAACGAGTTAAAAGCGACATTTGACGAAGTACGGCACGGGAATTTTTCCGTTATAAATAGCACAACCGTCCGGCATATTTGGCCTCCCGTTATTTTCATGGAAAGTTCAGAAATCCCCCTTAGAATAAGGGTATGCAGTCCGAACGATACCCTTTTTGAAAAGCGCGTGTTTTAATGAAGATTTTACTGGTAAAAGCCCCTTCCACGATGCACGTGGTGCAAATCCCAATAGGCCTCGGATACTTGTCTTCATATCTAAGGAGTAAATTAAAAGACGTCGAGATAGAAATATTGGACTGCTTGCTTGAGCGCTACAACCACGATCAATTTTCTGCGTACGTCCGGGAAAAGCGCCCGGATATTGTGGGAGTAACGGCCTTTAGCATGGAAATCGAGTCGGCGCTTCGGTGCTGCGAGATAGTAAAGGACTACCAAAAAAACATCATCACGGTAGTGGGCGGCCCTCACGCAACAAACGAACCGGGTGAGGTGCTAAGTAATCCGTGCGTTGATTTTATCTTCAGGTCGGAGGCGGAGGTCGCTTTCTGTGAATTTATCAAAGAGATAGAAAACGGAAAGAACTTTCATAAGGTACCCAACCTGGGATACAAGGAAAATGGTAAACAATTCTTTAATCCCATTAAAGCAATTGAAAATCTTGATGACTTACCCATGCCCGATTATGAGCTGATGCACTTTGAACGGTATCCCAAAACCTATATCATGAAGTACTACCCTTCGGGCTGCGTCATAACCTCCAGGGGATGCCCCTTTCCTTGCACCTATTGCTCGGCAAGGCAGATGTCCGGGGACAAGTTCCGTGCGCGGAGTAGCGGGAATATCATTGAAGAGATACGATATTTAAAGGAAAGATACCATATCAAAGAATTCCAGATATGGGACGATAATTTTACCCTCAACAAAAAAAGAGTGCATGACTTTTGCGAACTGCTGGAAAAAGAGAACATTAATTTAAAATGGTGGTGTCCTAATGGACTGAGGCTTGAGACACTGGATGCCGAATTAATAAGAAAAATGAAGCAGACCGGTTTATACTCCATCGCCATAGGAATAGAGTCCGGCTCAGAAAAAATCCAAAGAGATATGAAAAAGAATCTTAATTTGGAAAAGATCAAGGAGATTATTACCCTGGGAAACCAATACGGTATCCGGATGCAGGGGTTTTTCATCATTGGTTACCCGACGGAAACCCGGGAAGACATATTAAAGACCATTAAACTATCGAAAGAATTGCCCTTGAAAAGGGCGAGCTTCTTGCTGTTCCAACCATTGGTCGGTTCTGAAATTTACCAGCAACTGAAAGATCAGGGAAAGCTGCAAGGCATTGACTTGAGCAAGACCGAGTATTCCAAACCCTCCTTAGTCCCGGAAGGTTTAAGCGGTATGAAGGAACTTATACATTTACACAGGAAGGCCATCCTGGAATTTTATCTGCGCCCCAGGATACTGTTCAGGTTTATGCTTGAAAACTTGTCGATTGACCAGTTGAAAGAGTTGTGGGTGATGATCAGGAAGTACATACTGAAGATATAGATTGAAACCGTCTCAGGGAGGAGCAGCGGGCGCGGGTTGAAAGATCAGGAACCACAGATTACCTGGCGCGGCAAAGCCGCAACCAAAAAAAGCTTAACAACAGAGACACGAATTACACGAATTTTCACGAATTAATGTTGGGATACGAAGAAAGATTAAAAAAAGAATTTGTTGAGCCGAATTAATTTCTGACAGGATAACAGGATTAACGGGATTATTTCTCCTGTCTATCCTGTTATCCTGTCAAAAACAATTTAACAATAAAGTTGCCAGGAATTTAATCAAAACCCATTTTCACGCAAAGGCGCAAAGACGCTAAGAATAGACAATACAATCATAGATAAATCAAATATTCAGGAACATAATTGAACGGGTTGTCAATGGCTTACAGGATTATGTCAATTCAGGGCTTATGCCTTTCTTTGCGCTCTTTGCGGCTTTGCGTGAGACAGACCTGAGTAAACAACTGAGACACGAATTACACGAATTTTCACGAATTAATGTTGGGATACGAAGAAAGATTAAAAAAAGAATTTGTTGAGCCGAATTAATTTCTGACAGGATAACAGGATTAACGGGATTATTTCTCCTGTCTATCCTGTTATCCTGTCAAAAACAATTTAACAATAAAGTTGCCAGGAATTTAATCAAAACCCATTTTCACGCAAAGGCGCAAAGACGC
>CAYHFB010000416.1:0-3929 GCA_964355695.1 uncultured candidatus Brocadiaceae bacterium | reverse complement strand
TGAATTGTCTTTGCCGTATTGGCGTTTGTTTGCGTTCGTTTTTTCTAAAAAAATAAACTAAACTGACTATGGGAAAAGCTTATCGGTAATACGTTTTTCAAAACACTAACGTGTTACCCATTTTCAAATGACAAAAAACTCAACGCTCTAAACTTTACGTAAGCCTTATCTGATCAATGCCTTACCGTTATGCATTTTGAAAAAAGAGCATAAAAAACAAGAAGTTGATGGATTGTAGTACAGAGAATTTCTCTGTGAAACTCCGTGATCTCCGTGTCTCCGTGGTAAGCGGTTAGCGTGTACCAACGGTAAAAGGTTGTCGTTGTTTCTTGTAAATGTTATTATTTTAAAGCCCCATAGTTAAGACACAACTGCGTTCGGGACATATTGATAAAGGCTCGGTATGATATTTTTGAGAGGTATTTGAATGAGCGTCAACGCCGGAACTATGCAATCAATCCAAACACCGACTAAAAGTCTATATTATTTATTTGCAACGCCTTACTGTTGCAGAACTCATTGCCGGATGTCGTAATAAACATGAGCAGAAGAAGGTTGATCGTGAGCTTAAAGAATATGAAGTAATTTATTTGAGTTCCAAGTTTTGCAAACTGGGGCTTGAATGGTATAAGAATTTCCACTTGAGTTATGGCGTTGGTTTTCTGGATTGTCTTATCGCAGCTACTGCGTATGAAAAGAACGTTCCAGTTGCAACCTTGAACGATAAGCACTTCAAACAACTAACAGATATAACCATTATTAGGCCGTATTAAAATAGTATATACTAGCATCGTGGAGAGCAGGACATGATTAAGAAAAAGGAAGCGGCAAAGGGGAGCAAGAAAAAGACCATTGACTGGGCAGCGGCTCACCGGCGTATTGAAATTGCCGGAAACACTTTTGAGCGTGACTTTCAGCCTCAAAAGGAAGAAAAGGAGCGTATCCTTCAGGCAAGGGCAAAGACGCTTTCTGCCGAATACCGGACGACAGAATCCGGCGAAAGCATCGACGTCGTTGAATTTCACCTTGCCGATGAAAGATACGCCGTTGCTGCCCAATACGTGCGCGCAGTACACACACTCAACGATTTAACAAAAATCCCTTGTACACCTTCTTTCGTTCTTGGTATCATCAATGTGCGTGGACAGTTCCTTTCAGTGATTGACATCAAAAAATATTTCAATTTTCCCCCAAAGAAAATTGAGGGCGCTCATAAAGTTATTATTCTTTGTTCTGATGAGATGGAATTTGGTATTGTAGCGGATAACGTCGCCGGTGTGCGGAGGGTGTTTTTGAACGAGCTTCAACCCTCGTTACCTGCCCTGATGGGCATTCAGGCGGAGTACCTTGTGGGTATTACGAATGACCGGATGGTGATTTTCAATGCAAAGTCCCTATTGTCCGACAAAAAGATAGTGGTAAATGAACAGGTGGATATTTGAATTATAGGGAGAAAAAGAATGAATTTTATCAATAAGAGCTTAATGACAAAGCTAATTTTGCTGTTCATGGCGGTTTCACTCATCCCTGTCGCAATCCTGGGATATTTGAGCTATTCGACCGGCAAGGCGGTAATGCAGCGGCAGTTTATCGACAGCCTGACAACGATTGCGGATTCAAGGGAGGTTGCAATCGTTCACTACCTGCAGGGGAAAGAGGGTAGGGCGCTGGATTTTAGCTCGGACGGATTTATCCGCGATACCCTTGAAGATATGAATCAAAAAAAACCTGAAGCAAAGACGTTGGGAGAGGAACTTAACCAGCACCTGCTGGAAAACAAAAAACCGCTTGACCCTGAATGTCAGGAGACCTTTGTCGTTAATCTCGAAGGGAAGGTGATTGCCTCTTCTGAAAAGGATAACGTTGGAAAGGATAAGTCGGGTGATGAATGCTTCGTTGAAGGAAAGAAGGGTATTTTTACTCAACTGTCGCATCATCAGGAAAGGAATGGTAAGGCTTATATAACAATTTCAGTCCCTATCACGACAAAGACGACAAAGGAATTGATCGGCGTTATCATTAACCAATATGCTCTGACTGGAATTAACGAGATTACGACGAATAGAAAGGGGATGGGCGACACCGGTGAGATTTATATCGTCAATAAAGATGGGTATATGCTTACGGAGTCGAGGTTCATACCCAATGCGCCTTTTCATGTGCGGGTAGATAGTGAACCGTTAATATTGTTTCACGACCATAACGCCATGATGACTGGGGTTTACCCCGACTACAGAGGCATACCGACGGTGGGGGTATCCATGGGTAATCGGCTGAAAAAGGAGTTTGGATTGGATTGGCTCTTATTGGCGGAAATTGATGCCAGCGAGGCATTTCATCCGATAAAACTTCTAGGGTTAAGGATCATACTGGCCGGAATAGCCATAGGCGCAGTTGTGGCAATTATTGCCTATTTTGTGGGAAGGAGTATCGCTTATCCCATTAGGCGATTATCCGAACAGCTTGTAAAGGTAGGACATGGAGACCTCACGGTAAAGATACCCCATAACAGCAGCCGGGATGAAGTGGGCATTATGAGCGGATTGTTTCAAACAATGGTGAGTGAAATTCAGGGACAGATACGGGAGATCATGGATGCGGTAAACGTGCTGGCCTCCAGCTCAAATGAAATTGTCGCTACCGTAGCACAGCTTTCCGCCGGTTCGGAGCAGACGGCCGTAGCCGTCACTCAAACAACGTCAACCGTTGAAGAGGTAAAGCAGACGGTGCACGTCGCCTCACAAAAGGCGTCACATGTGTCAACACTTGCCCAAAATGCCGTGCAAATCTCACAAAATGGCGCCAAATTAGTATATGAGACGGTGGATGGGGTCGGGCGGCTTCGCGAGCAGATGGAATATATCGCTGAAACCATAGTAAGCCTGAGCGAACGGAACCAGGCCATCGGGGAAATTATTGCCACCGTCGATGACCTTGCGGAACAATCAAACCTCCTGGCGGTAAACGCCGCCATTGAGGCTGCCAAGGCGGGTGAATACGGCAAAGGCTTTGTCGTGGTGGCGCAGGAGATCAAGAGCCACGCCGAACAATCGAAACTGGCAACAAAGCAGGTACGAGGGATTTTGAATGACATCCAAAAAGCCAGCACCGCAGCAGTGCTGGCAACGGAGACCGGAAGCAAGGCGGTAGAGGCGGCGGCGAATCAATCCGCCGGCACGGGAGACGCCATTAATGAGCTTTACAAGAGCATTGCAGATGCGTCACAGGCGGTAACGCAGATTGCAGCATCCAGCCAACAGCAGTTAGTGGGGATGGATCAAGTGGCGCTGGCTATGTTAAACATCAAGCACGCAACCATGCAAAACGCAACCAGCACAAAACAGGTGGAGTCAACAGTGCGAAGCCTCCAGGACCTTGGAAAAAGGCTGAAGAAGATCGTGGAGAGGTATAAGGTTTAGCATTAGAAAACGGTGGAAATAGTAAAGGGTGAAATATCGAATATCGAATATCGAACTAGGAATAACGAATGTCGAAGGAAAAGAAAACATTTGATCTTGAAGAACGCTTGATAGATTTTGCCGTCCGAATTATTCGTACAGCAAATCCTTGCAAAAAAACACCCCATCGGGGTGTAACAACCGTAGCCCACTGCGCAAGCGGTGGGTAATGTGATAAACGATTATTTCAGCCCCGTAGGGGCGGCACAACCTTTACGGGGGTATTTCAATATTGGAGGGCATTGTGCCACCCCTACGGGGCGGTGTACGGTGCTGCAATGTTCCCCACCGCTTGCGCAGTGGGCTACGGTTGTATTGCCCCTAACGGGGCATGTCATTTGAATCACAGGCGCTAAGCGCCTAAACACCCCATCGGGGTGTGACAACCGTAGCCCACTGCGCAAGCGGTGGGTAAAGAGCATTTTGATTATTTCAGCCCCGTAGGGGCGGCACAATTTATACCAAGGAGAT
>CAYHFB010000415.1:0-3935 GCA_964355695.1 uncultured candidatus Brocadiaceae bacterium | reverse complement strand
TGTCGTCGGTAGCACAGGCGTCCCGTTTGCTGTTTTTTTAATGCAGGCGGGACGCCTGCGCTACAAACGCGGTCGCCGTAGGCGACATAATTTAATGTATAGGAAATTCAAAGTTGCCACAAAGGCACTAAGACACCAAGGTATTTCTTTGTGGCTTCGTGTCTTAGTGGCGAAAAAGCCGCCGAAGGCCTAATTAAATGTATAGGAATTTCAATGTAGGGACACGGTGCCCGTGTCCTTGTGTGCAAATACAAATCAGTTGCCGTAGGCCTGATTTCAACGATTAGCAGAACAAAGGCCAAGCTTCACGGCGAATGGAACTATTCAATTGCCACTAACTGTTCAGGCTAATTGTGGACAAATACTTAGCAGCATTTTGGTACGCATACTGTTTTTACCTCTTTGTCTTGCATATCTGATATGATAAACATCCCTTTGTAGGGCAGATTTGTTAGTTTCCATGCCGTATCAGTACCTATTTCTACAGGGATTCCTGCCGGATACGTGTTCCCGTCATCATCCGAAACACTGCTAAAAGGTCCTCTATAGGTCGCATATTGTCCGGTGTATTTACATTCCTTCGACTTCTCGTATTTGTACCCCCTTGCAGTCACGGAGTAAAACGTAAAACCATCCACTTCCTTATAGAGATAGCGGTTCACCACTTCCAGTCCATAGAAACCTGAAGCCTTTGCTATCGTGAAAAATTCCCGTTCTGTAATTGCCCCGGAAATACACTCACCCCATAATTTCTTATCCTGTTTCATAGACACGGGTACTTCCTTGCCAGAGACAACGTCGGATATCGCGAATCTACCCCCCGTCTTTAGCACCCTAAATATCTCCTGAAAAACCTTCTCCTTTTGGCCTGATAAATTGATGACGCAATTGGACGTTACCAGATCAACGCATCCATCTGCCAGTGGTATCTCTTCCAGAAATCCTTTCATAAAATGTACATTATCAAAACCCAGTTTTGTTGCAACTGCGGCTTTTGACTTATGTGCGTTTTGCAGCATTTCATCCGTCATGTCAACCCCGATAACCCGTCCATATTTGCCTACCAGCTTTGCAGCGATAAAACAGTCTATCCCACCGCCAGCGCCCAAATCCAGCACACTTTCGCCAGGTTCGACGTTGGCTTGCGTCATGGGACTGCCGCACCCATACGAAATGTTCAGGACTTCAGGGGGGATATGCGATAGGTCTGCCGGATTATAACTGGTTGGACAACAGAGTTCCTTTTGAGGATGAATGGCGGCAGTGGCATAAAATTCATTCACGGATTTCCTGACGACGTCATTGGCCGCCGTGTCTTCATTTATACCGGCTAATCCCGCTGTTCTGCAAGTATAACAAGCAGGCGATTCCATCGTGTACGGCCCAAGGGATTCTCGCAAAGTCCATCCCATCCAGGCCTTTGGAGTAGCAACAAGTAAGGGGCAAACAAACACCCCTTTACTGGTCACGATACGGCTGGTGGCACAGGGGAGATTGTCCATCGGGTAGCTATCAAAGCACTGCTCAGTTACCCGTTCGCCTTCATCGTAAGGCCTAACGAATTCGGCGCATCGTCCCAGAAGAACCAAAGGTAGTTTTTCAAGCCTTAACTGTGGGATATTCAAAGAACGTTCACACAACTGAAGTTCTTCTGCCGTTTCTTTCGTAAACCTTCCATATTTCGACCAATCGGCTACGGTAATAATCGGATTAAAACCGGCATGCGTCAGGGACTGAATACCCCTGATCGCCCTTTTAAATGCCCCCATCCCACGAACCTGATCATTTTCTTCCTCAATAAAACTTTCCAGGCTTACCCTGAATGCTAATTTATGTTTGGATAGGCGAGATGCCTGGGCTAGCGCTTGTGAAAAACCATCTGTTATTAAAGTGCCATTTGAAAGGACTGTGGTCTCACCGTATTTTAGGGACTCTTGTAAAATATCTACAATATGAGGATGTAAAAAAGGCTCGCCTCCGGTGAAGCAAAATGCCTTTACACCCAGCGTTTCAGCCTCTTTCAAATACCACTGTATAGTTTCTACGTTTATCATCTCATGGGTTGTGTTTTTGGGGCCGCAGGAGATAAAGCAATGGGCGCACTGTAAGTTACAATGAGTCCCCGTTACCTGAAACCACAACGTTTCGAGTTGTTTTAAATAAACCTTTGGCGTATTAATAGTTCTCACCTCCTAAAATTAAGTATTGTGTCCCCGGAATCTCAAGTTTGATGAATTAACAAATCAAGCAATGCGCCCTTAATATTTTACGGCTCTCCAGGTAAGTGAGTGGGTAAAATCTTGCATTTTTATATCTCCGGTCACTCTTGTCCAAATTAAGATTATAAGCTAAGCCCATACTTGGTGTAAGAGAATTGGTGTGAAAAAAACTCAATAACCAAAGGAGGGATCAGGAATGAATAAATTTTGTAGCATATTTAGCCAGTTATTGCAATTGTTTCCTCGTACAGATTTAAGAATAAGTTGGCAGATGGATGCGGCGTGCCTGAGTACCACGATATAATTGAGTCCAGTCAAAATTTTCTTCCCGGATATCGTCGGTGTCTTTGCAGAATACAACGATTATTTAAAGAAAATCGAATACAAACATCCCCCGGAAAACCCAGACTACTTCTTTCACACACGCTACATGCGCACCAGATCAGCACGAAGTATGCGGGGGGGGAAGTATGGCGTGTAAGGTTTCAATTAACGAATAATGCAACAGGGATATTGATCATGAATGCTAATCCTATTTTCTTGTTATCACTCAATTGGTAATGTTATCAAGTTAGAATTGTAGGCGTAAGAATATTATATGTCAATATTTCCCCTTGACTTACGTTGTAATATTTGACAGAGTAGAGAAAACTTGTTAATAACTATAGTTAGAACTTTCACTCACCGTATGGAGTCAATATGAGCATTAAAGACACAATCGCATCCGCAGGTCGCAACCTTCACACCATCATCATTACCGCGAGAGAAGATAATGGAACTATTGAAAAACGAGAAGCAGAGCCATATAGCTATCGCATGACGGGGAATGACCAAAAATTCTTTTGCTACGACATCAAAAAATGCGGCACACGAAATTTCCATGTTTCAAAAATAATATCTGTGGAAGAAACATCAAATTCGTTTACTCCGCGTTGGACTGTTAAGGTGTAGCTATGGCTGTTTCAAGTCCGCGCTCTATCCTGTCGGTCATCGCGTCTATCCTGTCTGTTGCGGATGCAAGCATTAAGCAAGCATGTTTCCATCTGTCGCTGTTTCCGTTTATGCTTGCTTCCAGTTCTGCACGGTCTCGTATTTCTTTAAGTTCGCTTCGTGTCCACATATTGTTGTTTCCAGTTTTTAGTTGTAAAAAAGTTCTAACTCAACGTTCCAGCGGACAAGCCGCCCGTTGAGCAATTTAGAAAATCAAAGTTCTTTTGTGGGCGGCTTGCCTCTGAACTTTGCGTTATATGCGGAAAATATGAAAACTACAAAAGATTTTTGCACCATTATTGATGATTATATGGGACATATCCAATTATTGTACAAAAAGTTTAAAGATAAAAACCCTGTAATGGAATTGTCTCTCCCCTCTCACAAAATTTATGCTTATCCTTATTCTGAATATTTGAAAACGTTAAGTGAAAGATCTCAAGAAATGTTAAAAAAGGAATATAATGAAGCAATAAAGAATAATAAAATGGTAGTGTTTGTTAGAGACAATGAGGAAAGAGTGTTAAAATCCTCCTCATTTCCAATTGAAGATTTGGACTACATAGAACATTAAAATATGGACAATGTATTATTATCAAAAGCAACGCATAACAAATCGCTACAGCCGACGCCCAAAAGCGGCGCGGCTGAGCTTAGACGTTAGGCTATAAACCTGAATTCCAAACGTATTTTATACACTACAGGTTTTTAGGTAATTTTCTATCT
>CAYHFB010000414.1:0-3940 GCA_964355695.1 uncultured candidatus Brocadiaceae bacterium | reverse complement strand
TAGATACTCCTCTAACCATATAATTTTCTTAACGCCTTGGCTTTTTCTATCTCGCCAACTGGTGTTTTCTGAGTCTTTTTTATGAAACCATGGGTTATGATGATTTTTGCGCCCTTTTGGTAAAAATATAATGTCCTGGCTATTTTATCGCTGAGATAAGTCCTTAATTCAAAAATTCCATCATCTAAGTGCTTTGATAATTTCTCTTTAATCGGTAAATGGTTATTTTTAAGGTCTAAAAAATAATTAATTGTTTCGAATATTTTAGCCCGCTCTTTCAGGGTTAAATTAGAAATGAATTTTTCAAATGGCTTTTCATCATTTTCTAACTCTACATATTCAACTTCATATTTCATAGTTCAAAATAATTTTTCCCAGATACTCATTCAGCCACACCCTTGACGGCACAGGCATCCGGCCTGTGCTTCAACTATGAAAACAACGCCTTTTTACACAGCGGTTGACCCAGTTGCCGTAAAAACAACCTTCCCATTCTTAATATCCGCCTTGATTTCCGACCCTTCGACCAGCTTGCCCGCGAGTATTTCAACGGAAAGGGGGTTCTCGATCATTTGCTGAATTGTTCGCTTCAGCGGCCTGGCGCCGAAGTGCGGGTCGTAGCCATCCTTCACCAGTGCCTCTTTTACCCGGTCAGTAACGGTCAGCTTGAAATTGTGCCTGGCCAAACGCTTCTGCAATTCCTTCAACTGGATTACGGCTACCTCTTCTATCAATTCCTTTGTCAAACCATGGAATATAATCGTTTCATCAATACGGTTGAGGAATTCAGGTCTAAACGATTCCTTCAATGTCTGCTTAACCTGACGGCGCAACTCCGCCTCATTTTCCGGGCCGGTAAGGTCTTGTATCCACTGGCTGGCAATATTTGAGGTCATGGCAATAATGGTGTTTTTGAAATCCACCGTCCTGCCGTGGCCGTCGGTTAATCTACCGTCATCGAAGACCTGAAGGAGTATATTGAACACGTCCCTGTGCGCTTTTTCAATCTCGTCGAAGAGTATGACGGAATAAGGCCTTCTCCTGATAGCCTCCGTCAAACGTCCGCCCTCTTCGTACCCCACATACCCCGGAGGAGCGCCGATGAGCCGCGCAACCGAGTGTTGTTCCATAAACTCCGACATATCAATTCGCACCATGGCCGCATCGTTATCAAACAAAAAGGACGCCAGCGCCTTGCAAAGCTCCGTTTTGCCGACGCCCGTCGGCCCTAAAAACAAAAAGGTACCTATCGGACGGTTCGGGTCCTGAAGGCCCGCCCGCGCCCGCCTGATACCGTTTGAAACGGCCGTGATTGCCTCGTCCTGGCCGACAACCCGTTCCCGAAGCCGCTCTTCCATTTTCAGGAGCTTTTCCTTCTCTCCCTCCAACATGCGCGTAACGGGGATGCCCGTCCACTTGGCGACAACGGAGGCAATGTCGTCCGCATCCACCTCTTCCTTAAGCAGCGACCTTACCTTTTGCACCTCCTGTAATTCCTTATGTTTTTGCTTCAGTTTTTGCTCGCACTCTCTGATAAGCCCGTATCGTATCTCGGCCACCTTTCCCAGATTTCCCTCTCGCTGCGCTGTCTGTTCTTCAACGCGTGCCTGATCGATCTTTGCGCTGATATCCTGTATCTCTTTGATTGCCTTCTTCTCGTTCTCCCACTGGGCACGCAGGGCGCCGGATTCTTCCCGTAAATCGGACAACTGCTTTTCTATTTTTTCCATTCGCTGCTTTGAGGCATCGTCTTTTTCTTTCTTAAGCGCCTCCTTCTCGATCTCCAACTGCATGATCTTCCGTTCGATAACGTCCAGCTCTACCGGCATACTGTCGATCTCGATCCTCAGTTTTGATGCAGCCTCGTCAATCAAGTCGATTGCCTTGTCAGGCAAAAACCGGTCGGCAATGTACCGCTGAGAAAGGGTGGCCGCCGCAACGATAGCGGAATCTTTAATGCGTACGCCATGATGCAACTCATACCGTTCCTTCAGTCCCCGCAGGATTGCAATCGTGTCCTCCACGGATGGTTCGCCCACGTATACGGGCTGAAACCGTCTTTCCAGCGCGGCGTCCTTCTCAATATGTTTCCTGAATTCATCCAGGGTAGTCGCCCCGACACAACGCAACTCGCCGCGCGCCAATGCGGGCTTCAAAAGGTTTGAAGCGTCAACGGCGCCCTCAGCGGCACCTGCGCCCACAACGGTATGCAACTCGTCAATAAAAAGGATAATTTGCCCGCCTTTTTCCGTCACCTCTTTCAGCACAGCCTTAAGGCGGTCTTCGAACTCCCCGCGGTACTTCGTACCAGCAATCAATGATCCCATATCCAGGCTCATAACACGCTTGTTTTTCAAGCCTTCCGGTACGTCGCCGCTGACGATGCGCTGCGCCAGCCCTTCCACAATGGCAGTCTTTCCCACACCCGGTTCGCCTATCAGAACGGGGTTGTTTTTTGTCCTGCGCGACAACACCTGCACCACGCGGCGGATTTCTTCGTCACGTCCGATAACGGGGTCCAGCTTTCCCTTTCGAGCCAGTTCCACCAGGTCTTTGCTGTAGCGCTCAAGCGCCTGGTATTTTTCTTCGGGGTTCTGGTCTGTGACCCGTTGGCTACCCCTGATTTCCTTTAATGCCAGGTAAATGTTTTCCTTTTGGACGCCCGCCTCGTTGAGTATCCTGCCTGCGCCTGTGTTTTTAGCACCTGCCAGCGCCAGCAAGAGGTGCTCGGTGCTTACAAACTCATCCTTGAGTTTACCGGCCTCTTCCCATGCCAGGTTAAAGGTGTCCCGCAGTTCCGCACTTACGTAAGCCTGACCGGGCGCGCCCGTTCCGCTTATCTGCGGTAGTTTATTGACGGACGCCATTGTCTTTTCAAGGACGCTGTCGGTATTGATCCCCAACTTTTTAAAGAGCGGGATCACAATACCCTGCTCCTGAGTGAGGAGGACTTCCAGCAGATGTGCGGCCAGAATTTGTTGCTGCTTCTTGGACTCTGCTAATTCCTGTGCTTCCTGTACAGCTTCCTGTGCCTTAATAGTAAATTTATCAAATCTCATAGGGTCACTTTATATAATAATTTCTGTTAAAAGGAATTTAATATCAATGCTGTCCGTTATTGGAATAATTTATTTTGACTGAGTGCCTTACAATGCAAAATGTATTCGTAGTGCAGCTTTGATTCCCTCCATCGTATCAAAAGGTACTGATCCAATTTTTTTTAAAAGCCTGCGTTTGTCAACAGACCGCACCTGATCACAAGCTATTTTTGAATCATTGTTAAGCCCTGTCTCAGATTTGAACGGCAAAAACACCTCAAAGGGATATATATTTGTGATGTTTGACGAGGTAATTGGAACAACTGATACCCTATTTGACCCTTTATTCGCATGATTATTTGAAACAATAACCCCCGGTCTTGTTTTAGCCATTTCAGTCCCAATAGTCGGATCCAGTGCAACAAGATAAATGTCTCCTTGTTTCGGAGGTATCATACCCAATCCTCTTTATCAAGCATCTCCCAATCCTCTAAATCTGGTCTCGAAGACGACGCCTCGGCATAAGCCTTTTCAATATCTAAATCATGCTTTATATCAGGCCAGAAGTGTATTATCAACTTCTGATGTTCCGGTAGATTGACTTTTTCGCTGGGACGAAATACTCCTTTTTCATAAACTACACAAACTTTCATAACAACCTCCTGATTTTTTATTTCTAAATTAACACCTATGGGCATCCCCCCCCGTTATATCCTCTTATGTTTATACACACCTTTATGATATGGCTTACGATTAACGGCCTGATATCTTTAGCCGAATAATGTCCTCTGTTTTTTTGTACCCGAGACTACATGTACCATAGTTTTAACGAATGCCATGCCTTCACCCCATTACCGTCAGGGCTAAAGCCCATTCAGTGGTCATCACGAACCCCAGCCTGA